>CAJASG010000568.1 GCA_903944555.1 uncultured beta proteobacterium | reverse complement strand
GACCGCAATGGAGAAATCGCATCAATTTCATTGCTCTCGGCGAACGGCCGGCATCGCCCCGTAACCGACTTACAAAAGCTCCGCGTTAACGACAGCAACGGGCCCATGGCAGGCAAATAGCTTCTTGGCCCACCAAGCGCCGTGGGGGCCGAAATATTTGGATCAATCGCAAAGCAATACCAGCGTACAGACGAAAAAAAGCCCTCAATCGAGGGCATTTTTTTGGGGAGATCGGCTGGTGAAAGGTCACCAGCGGCAATCAACCGCCTTTCTTGGAGCGCTTGCCCGCGTTCTTCTTGTTGCGGGTGGATGTACCACGCTCCAAGCTGCAACGCTGACCACGTCCGCCGGTAGGCAGGTGCATGCCAGGCATTGGCTTGGGTGCAGGGGTGGCTTTGCGATCTGCTTCGGTAACGATTTGCTTGCCCATTTAACTATCCTTATTGAGTTGGTGTGAAACCCTGTATTAAGCCATAGGTCTGGGCCGCTCATAAAAAAACAAGGCCTAAACCAGTGCTGCGGGCTGATTATTCCAATTTTTGCAATAGTCTGTTTGCAGTAGGCTACTGGCTGCGCTGGGTTGGTGGTTCTACATTCGATGCATGACATCCATCCACCTACCCACCCTCTCCGTTGCTCTTCTGGCCTTACTCACCACAGGGGTCGGCCATGCGCAAGACGAGCTGGTCTACCGGGGCGACACCTTCGCCCAGCATGCGGCCCCAAACATGGCTCCGCTTTATCAGTATGAACGGCGTGTTGCAGCCACGGCCACAGGACTCTTTGCCGCCCACATCACCCGCAACCCCAAGGGGGAGTTGCTCATCACGGAGACCGCTCAGTCGTCCCCGGATTACGCTTTGCAGCGTTTTGAAGTGGAAAACAAGCAAGGCGGCTTCAACGGCACCGTGGAGTTGAGCGCTGGGGGCCGCCACCTGGAGTACCGGCTCAATGAAAACGGCAAGCTCAGCACCGCGCACGAAGACGTCCGTGATCCCGTCGTCAGCGGCCCCACCCTGTTCGGGTTCGTTCTGAAAAACTGGGACGCACTGCAAGCCGGAAGCACAATACCGGTGCGAATGCTCGTATTACAAGAAAAAACCACTTACGGATTTGCTATCCGGTTTGAGAAACAAGCCGGTGGCCAGACCGCTTTCACGGTGACACCCAGCAGCTTTCTGATACGCCTCGCGCTGGCCCCCTTTCGGGTGACCTTTAACACCGCTAACAGGACTGTGGTGCGCTATGAAGGGCGCGTGCCGCCCATGGATGTCACATCCGGCAAACCCAAAGACCTGGACGCCCGGGTGGAGTACACGATGGTCACCGCCGGCTATCGCTAGTCGGCTCGGGCAAGCCAAGGGTCGGTCTGGGTTCCGCCAAACACTTCCACCAAAAAATCCATCAGGGCGCGGGTGCGTGCCGGAACATGCTTGCGTGTGGGCATTGCCGCATACAAAGTCAAAGTGGTCCCGCGCCAATGGGGCAATACGCGTTGCAGTCGCCCATCGCGCAGGGCTTCCTCGGTCATAAACGATGGCAGCCCGGCGATACCCAACCCCGCCACCGCTGCAGCGAAGATCAGCTCCAGCTGGGACGTCAATAAGGCGGGCGGATGCAGTGGCACCGTGACCACATTGACAGCGCCGGCCGTGGTATCTGGCACTTGCCGAAACAGGGTTAAATCCCGTCGCAGGGCATTGACGGCGGGCAAAAGGGCTTCGTGCTGACGCAGGTCAGCGGGGGTCTCGGGACGGCCGCTGCGCTCCAGGTACAGGGGTGCGGCGCACACGATGAACGCCGAACAAGCCAAAGTGCGCACAACAAAATCGCCCGCCAAGGTCTGTTGGCCAATCGACAGGATCGAGATGTCAAAATTTTCATCGGCGGTATTCACCGGGCCCGGCGTGGTCAGTTCCAGCGTGATCTGCGGGTACCGGGCGCGAAAACGTGGCAAGTGTTTTGCCAGTTGGTGTGTCGCGAAGGCAGGCGGGCACAGCACGCGCAGCGTCCCGCGGGGCGTCTTGGTGTCCGACCCGGCACATGCATCAGCATCCTCCAGGTCCGCAAGCAGGCGCTGCGCCCGCGCCAAGTAGGCTTCGCCAATATCCGTTAACGCGAGGCTGCGAGTGGTTCGGTTCAATAGGCGTGCGCCCAGGTGCTGCTCCAAATCGGAAATTGCCCGCGTCACGACCGGTGGGGCCATATCAAGAACCCTGGCTGCACCGGCAAAGCTGCCCTCGGCGATGACTTGGGTGAATACGCGGAGAGAGCGGAGTTGGTCCATCAGGCAATTGTTCCACTGTTTCACCGAGGCGCAATACGCACCAGGGAAGATAAACTTGGGCAGGGTGTGAATGTCATGCCGTCGGAGCATTACTTTGTCCCCCTCTCATCTTCTTTTGGCCCTGTCCGTTGTGTTCATTTGGGGCACCAACTTTGTGGTGATCCGCTGGGGGCTGGACGGCTTGCCGCCGTTTTTGTTCGCCACACTGCGCTTCACTTTATCCGCCCTGCCCTGGCTGCTGTTCATCCGCCGCCCTGCGGTGCCTTGGCACAAGCTGGCCGCCTTTGGCGTGTTGCTGGGCGTGGGCCAGTTTGCCTTGCTGTTTTTGGCCATGCGCGCCGACATTTCACCGGGACTGGCCTCGCTGGTGATTCAGGTGCAAGTGTTTTTCACCATTGGGCTTTCCATGGTGGCTTTAGGCGAGCGGGTTCGTGGTTATCAACTGGTCGGCTTGCTGCTGGCCGTGGCGGGCTTGGTGGTGATTGCGTCGCATCTGGACGCCACGCTTACCGTCAAAGGTCTGGCTTTGATTCTGGCGGCGGCGTTCTTCTGGGCCTGCGCCAACATGGTGGTGAAAACCGTGGGGCGGGTGGACATGCTGGGCTTCATGGTCTGGACCAGCCTGTTTGCCGTGCCGCCCTTGTTGGCTCTGTCCCTGTGGCTGGAAGGCCCGCAACTCATCGCCACCAGCGTGGTGAACGCCAGTGCGGGTGTCTGGGCTTGCGTGCTGTGGCAGGCCATTGGCAACACCCTGTTTGGCTACGGCGCGTGGAACTGGTTGCTGGCGCGCCATCCGGCCGCGACGGTGACCCCGATGGCGCTGCTGGTGCCGGTGTTTGGCATGGGGGCATCGGCCCTGTCGCTGGGCGAACCCCTGCCCGCCTGGAAGCTGGGCGCAGGCGCACTGGTTCTGTGCGGTCTGGTGGTGATTGTGGTGTGGCCGCGCCTGCGCACGGCCCTGGTCAAGGCCGAAGCGGCCTGACCTCAGCGGCGATCAGGAGGCGCGCAGCGCCTTCTTCAACTCCACACCCAGCTCGGGTTTGTGGGCAAACGGGTCGGTGGGGTTGCGGCCCTGCAGCACGTCTTCCAGCCGGGTTTGCACCGAGCCAATGGCTTTGGGGTGGCTGTAGATGTAGAAGCGGTTGGCGGCAATGGCGTCAAACACCATCTGCGCCACCTCAGGCGCCGTCACCTTGCCACTGCTCACTGCCTTGTCGCTCATGGCTTGGCCGATGAGCTGGCTCTTGGTCGGCTTGGCGGCCGCCAGCGTCGCCTCTTCAGGCCGGTTGCGGTGGCTCTGGCTGAT
>CAJASG010000567.1 GCA_903944555.1 uncultured beta proteobacterium | reverse complement strand
CTGAAGGAACAGTTCCCCGGACTGACCGCACAAGATTGCTACATTGCCGTAGCCACCGCCAATCGCATGTTCAGCAATGGAGAACTGCCCAAAACCGCTTTGTGAGTGTGTTTGTGACCGCGTGTTATTTGAAAGGTTTCCATGTTTGAATCAGCAGAAATTGGCCACAAAATCGACAAAAGCGCGTACCGAGAAGCCGTACCCGCGCTGCGCGCTGCGCTACTCGAAGCGCAGGTAGATTTGCACGAGGGCAAGCGGATTCCCGTGGTGGTTCTGATCAGTGGGCAGGATGGTGCCGGCAAGGGCGAGACCATCAATGTGCTCTACGAATGGATGGACCCACGCTTCATTTCCACCATGGCCTTTACCGAGCCAACCGATGAAGAGCGTGAGCGTCCCGCCATGTGGCGCTACTGGCGCAGTCTGCCACCCAAAGGGCGGGTGGGAATCTTTGCGGGGTCTTGGTACTCCGACCCGATTCGCCAGCGCATTGAGGATTTGATTTCGGTCAACGAACTGGATGCGAGGGCCGAACAAATCAACCGCTTCGAGGCCATGTTGGTCAATGAAGGTGCTTTGGTGTTGAAGTTCTGGTTTCACTTGACCAAAGAGGGGCAAGCCAAACGGCTGAAAGACCTGGAGAGCGATCCAAAGACGGCTTGGCGGGTGACGCAGTGGAATTGGGATCGACTCAAGACCTACGACAAGCTGCAGGAAGTGGCGGGTCATTTCCTGCGCCTGACCAACACCGCTTGGGCGCCGTGGATTGTGGTGGAAGGTACCGATGACCGTTACCGGTCACTGACTGTGGGCCAAATCTTGCTCGCAGCCTTGAAGCGCAAGCTCACTGAGCCCGCTAAGTTGGAAACTCCCGTGGCCCCCATCGTGCGGGTGGATGCGGACGGTCGCAACGTGTTGTCAGAGCTCGACCTCAGTCTTGCCTTGCCCGACAAACAATACAAGACCGAGCTCGCCCACTGGCAGGGCCGCCTGTCCGAGTTGGTGCGCGACCCGCGTTTTCAGGGCCGCTCATTGGTCTGTGCTTTTGAAGGTGCGGATGCCGCCGGTAAGGGCGGGGCGATTCGGCGCATCGGCACGGCCATGGACGCACGGCAATACCAGGTGATCCCGGTGGCGGCGCCCACCGAAGAAGAGCGGGCCCAGCCACACTTGTGGCGCTTTTGGCGGCACTTACCACGCAAAGGGCGGGTGGCCATTTTTGATCGCACCTGGTATGGGCGGGTATTGGTGGAGCGGGTCGAGGGGTTTTGCTCCGAGAACGACTGGCTGCGTGCCTACACCGAGATCAATGACTTCGAACACGAAATGATCGACGCGGGTGTGATCGTGGTGAAGTTCTGGTTGCAAATCAGCCAAGAGGAGCAGCTCAGGCGCTTCAAGGAGCGCGAGCAGATTGAATTCAAACGCTTCAAGATCACACAGGAAGACTGGCGCAATCGTGAAAAGTGGGACGCTTACCAGCAGGCCATTTGCGACATGGTGCAGCGCACCAGCACCGGGGAATCACCCTGGACACTGGTGGAGGCCAATGATAAAAACTACGCCCGGGTCAAGATACTGCAAACCTTGTGCGAGCGTGTAGCGGCCGCGCTGGACGATGCTTCACGCACTACGTCAAAGATCAGTCCCAAAAAACCGGTGAAAAAGCCCGCCAAAGTGGCAATAAAAGAGTTGGCAAAGGAGCCCGCCAAGAAATTGGCCAAGCGCAAAAAATAGCGCCTGGCACTTCGGTGGGTCAGTCTTTAAACACCGCCGCACGTTTGCTCATATTGGCCATCATGGCTTCCTGCAGGTCGTTGCTCATGAGCATGGCAGCGTTCCAGGTGGCAATGTAGTTCAGGCCATCTGCCACCGAGTGGTCACGGGCATAAGTGATCATTTCTTTGGTACCGCGAATTGACAACGGAGATTTGGCGGCGATGTTAGCGGCCATTTCCTGCACTCCGGCGTACAGTGCTTCGCGCGAGTCATACACGCGGTTCACCAAGCGCATTTCACGGGCTTCTTCGGCCGTGAATTTGCGCCCGGTGTAGGCCAATTCGCGCGCCATGCCTTCGCCAATCAGCTTGGGCAGGCGCTGCAGGGTACCCACGTCGGCGGTCATGCCGATGTCTATTTCTTTGATGGTGAAATAAGCATCGCTGGAACAGTAGCGCATGTCAGCGCAGGTGATCAGGTCGATACCACCGCCCACGCAACCACCGTGGATGGCGGCCAGCACCGGTTTGCGGCAGCGCTCCAGGCTGGTCAGGGTGTCTTGCATGTCCAGAATGACGCGGCGCAGTGCTTCGCGGGTACGGCCATCGCACTCGTTTTGCACCTGTGGGCCAATGGCCATCATCATCTGCAGGTCGATGCCGGCAGTAAAGAGCTTGCCTTCGCCTTGCAGCACGGCAACCCGGGCTTCGGGCGTGGCGTCGACCCACTGGAAGGCTTTGCGAATTTCCTGCCACATAGTGGCGTTCATGGCGTTGGCTTTTTCGGGACGGTTCAGGCGCACGGTGGCAATGTGGTTTTCCAGCGTGACGG
>CAJASG010000566.1 GCA_903944555.1 uncultured beta proteobacterium | reverse complement strand
GGCATTATTTACGGCATCAATGGCGTCAAAGACGGCTACCGTACCGGACGTGGCAAGGTGGTGATGCGTGCCAAATGCCATTTTGAGGACATCGACAAGGGCCAACGCCAGTCCATCATCGTGGACGAGCTGCCCTACCAGGTGAACAAAAAGACCCTGCAAGAACGCATGGCCGAGCTGGTGCATGAGAAGAAAATCGAAGGCATCAGCCACATCCAGGACGAGTCGGACAAGTCCGGCATGCGTCTGGTGATTGAATTGAAGCGGGGCGAAGTACCCGAAGTGGTGCTGAACAACCTGTACAAACAAACGCAGTTGCAAGACACGTTTGGCATGAACATGGTGGCGCTGATCAACGGCCAGCCCAAGCTGTGCAACCTGAAAGACCTGATCGAAGTCTTCTTACAGCACCGCCGCGAAGTGGTGACACGCCGCACCGTGTTCAACCTGCGCAAGGCCCGCGAACGCGGCCATGTGTTGGAAGGCCTGGCAGTTGCCTTGGCCAACATCGACGACTTCATCGCCATCATTCGCAACGCCCCTACGCCACCGGTGGCCAAGGTGGAGTTGATGAACAAGCCTTGGGACAGCAAGTTGGTGCGCGAGATGCTGACCCGCACCCGTGCCGACGGCGGAACGATTAACGCCGACGACTACCGTCCGGATGGTTTGGAAAAAATGTTCGGCATGGGTAGTGACGGCCTGTACCGCCTGTCCGACACGCAAGCCCAGGAAATTTTGCAGATGCGTCTGCAACGCCTGACCGGGCTGGAACAAGACAAGATCGTTGCAGAGTACAAAGAGGTGATGGCCGAGATTGAAGACCTGCTGGACATTTTGTCCAAGCCGGAACGCGTCTCCATCATCATTGGCGAAGAGCTCACGGTCATCAAAACCGAGTTCGGCCAAAGCAAGTTGGGAGCACGCCGCAGTTTGGTGGAGCACAGCTCGTACGACCTGAGCACCGAAGACTTGATCACGCCCACCGACATGGTGGTCACGCTCTCGCACAGTGGCTACATCAAGAGCCAGCCTTTGAGCGAATACCGGGCGCAAAAGCGTGGTGGCCGTGGCAAACAAGCCACCGCCACCAAGGAAGACGACTGGGTCGATCAGCTTTTTATTGCAAACACCCATGACTACATCCTGTGCTTCAGCAACCGCGGCCGACTGTATTGGCTCAAAGTCTGGGAAGTGCCACAAGGTTCACGTGGTTCGCGTGGCCGCCCCATCGTCAACATGTTCCCGCTGCAAGAGGGCGAGAAAATCAACGTGGTGCTGCCACTGACCGGCGACAAGCGCAGCTTCCCCGCCGACCAGTACGTGTTCATGGGCACCTCCATGGGCACGGTCAAGAAGACGGCGCTAGACGAATTCAACAACCCACGCAAGGGCGGCATTATTGCCGTCAACCTGGACGACGGCGACTACCTGATCGGCGCAGCCCTGACCGATGGCAAACACGACGTGATGCTGTTCAGCGACGGCGGCAAGGCCGTGCGTTTTGACGAAAACGATGTGCGCCCACTGGGCCGCAGTGCCCGCGGTGTGCGCGGCATGATGCTCGACGATGGCCAGGGCGTGATCGCCATGCTGGTTGCCGAAGATGAGCTACAAAGCGTCTTGACCGCGACTGAGAACGGCTTCGGCAAACGCACCAGCATCACCGAGTACACCCGCCATGGGCGCGGCACCAAAGGCATGATTGCCATCACCCAGTCTGAGCGCAACGGCAAAGTGGTTGCCGCCACACTGGTGCATGCGGACGATGAGATCATGCTGATCACCGACAAGGGCGTCCTGGTGCGCACCCGGGTCAGCGAGATTCGCGAACTCGGCCGCGCCACACAGGGTGTTACGCTGATTGGGCTGGACGAAGGCTCCAAGCTCAGCGGCCTGCAGCGCATTGTGGAAAATGATGCCAACCCGGTGGAAGACAACGCCGAAGGTTTGGAGGCGGGTGACGCCACAGGCGAAGGTGACACACCAGACGAAGGCAGCACGCCAGGCGAGAGCATTTAATTGCTACTATTTTGATAGCTGCTTGCGCATATGTATAAAGGGCTAGAGCCCGATTTAACTATAAATTCCTCTGATGCAACGCCCTTTCAATTTCTCCGCTGGTCCGGCAACCATCGCTCCCGAGGTCTTGGCGCAAGCGGCCGCTGAAATGCTGGACTGGCCCGACGCGTCGGGCCGCCACAGCGGCATGGGCGTGATGGAGATGAGCCACCGGGGCAAGGAATTTCAGTCGATTTACGAGCAGGCCGAGGCCGATCTGCGCGAATTGCTGGCGATCCCTTCGAATTTCAAGATTTTGTTCATGCAAGGCGGTGGCTTGGCGGAAAACGCCATCGTGCCCTTGAACCTGAGTGCCCTGCGTACAAACGCTGGAGCGCAGGGCGTCGCCGACTTTGTGGTCACAGGAAGCTGGAGCGACAAGTCCCAAAAGGAAGCGCGCAAATTCAGCCAGGTGAACATCGCGGCGAATTCTCAAGCCGACGGCTTTACCAATATTCCAGACGCATCCACCTGGAAACTAAGCACCCAGGCCAGTTACGTTCACCTGTGCACCAATGAAACCATCAATGGCGTGGAATACCACGCCTTGCCCGACCTGAAGGCATTGGGCTCCGATGCTGCATTGGTGATTGACTTTTCCTCACATGTCGCATCTCGCACTGTGGACTGGAACCGTGTGGGACTGGCGTTTGGCGGCGCACAAAAAAATCTGGGCCCAGCCGGTTTGACGCTGGTGGTGGTGCGTGAAGACCTGTTGGGCCACGCCATGAGCATCTGCCCCAGTGCGTTTGACTACAAAATTGTCGCGGACAACCAGTCCATGTACAACACGCCTCCCACCTATTCGATTTACATCGCAGGCCTGATATTCCAGTGGCTCAAGCGCCAGGGCGGAGTGGCAGCCATCGAAGCGCGCAACATCGCCAAGGCCAAACTGCTGTACGACGCCATTGATGGATCCGGGTTTTATGTCAACAAGGTGCACCCAGACTGCCGCTCCCGCATGAACGTGCCCTTTTTCTTGCATAACGAATCGCACAACGACGCCTTTCTGACCGGCGCTAAAGCCGCCAGACTGTTGCAGCTCAAGGGCCACAAATCGGTCGGCGGCATGCGTGCCAGCATCTACAACGCCATGCCGATGGAGGGCGTCGTCGCGCTGGTGAATTACATGCGCGAATTTGAACGTACCCACGGCTAACCAGACGCACACCATGGCACACACCCTTCCCGAACTGCGCGTCCTGATCGACGCGGTGGACCTTGAACTCCTGGCCCTGCTGAACCAGCGTGCCGCGCTGGCCCACGAGGTGGGTGAAATCAAACGTATCGAAGGCTCGGCGGTCTTCCGTCCCGAGCGCGAGGCCCAAGTCATAGGCAGCTTGCAACAGGCCAATACCGGGGCGCTGAAAAATGGCAACATTGCCGTCATTTGGCGTGAAATCATGTCGGCTTGCCGCGCACTGGAAGCACCACAACGGGTCGCCTATTTGGGGCCAGCCGGCACCTTCACCGAAGAAGCCGCCCTGCGTTTCTTTGGCTCCAGCATCCATAAGGTGCCTTGCAACAATTTCGACGAAGTGTTCCATGCCGCCACATCGGGTGCGGCCGAGTTCGGGGTCATTGCGGTCGAAAACAGCACCGAAGGTGTCGTCACCCGCTCGCTTGACCTGCTGCTGAATTCACCGCTGCACATCGTGGGCGAGATCAGCCTGCTGGTTCGCCACCATTTGCTGCGGACCACCGTGTCTTTGGACGGCATTGAGGTGGTGCTAGCCCACCCGCAGGCGCTGGCCCAGTGCCAGCAGTGGCTCAACACCCATTTGCCCCATGCCGAGCGGCGTGCCGTCTCCAGCAACGCCGAGGGTGCCCGCCTGGCGGCCACCAACCCTGCATGGGCCGGCATTGCCAGCGAGCGCGCCAGCTCTGAATTCGGGCTGCACATCGCCGCCCACGCGATTCAGGATGACGCCTTCAATCGCACCCGTTTTGTGGTGGTTTGCCTGCCCAGTACCCTGCCCGCTCCGTCCGCTACGGGCAAGGATTGCACCAGCCTGGTGGTCTCGGTTCCCAACCGCCCCGGGGCCGTGCATGACATGCTGGTGCCATTGAAAAAACATGGCGTATCCATGACGCGCTTCGAATCGCGCCCGGCGCGCTCGGGGCAGTGGGAATACTATTTTTACATCGACTTGCAGGGTCATCCCTCACAGCCCCATGTCGCAGCCGCGCTTCACGACCTGCAAAGTCTGTGCGCGTTCTACAAAATACTGGGTGCCTACCCATTGGCGGACTAATGCGCGCACCCGGAGAACTTCATGTTTGAACAGCTTGGATTAATTGGCTGCGGCTTGATGGGCGGCTCCTTCGCCCTGGCGCTCAAACGCGCGGGTTTGGTCAAGCGCGTGGTGGGCTACAGCAAATCGCCCAGCACCACGGAGCGCGCCCGCGCCATGGGAGTGATCGATGTCGAAGCGCCGTCCGCCTTGCTGGCCGTGTCTGGCGCCGACATCGTTTTGATTGCGGTACCGGTGGCGGCCACGGAAGCAACCTTCAAGGCCATCAAGCACTTGGTCACATCCGACATGTTGATCATGGACGTGGGTTCCACCAAACGCGACGTGATTGATGCAGGCCGACGCGCACTACGGGAACACATTGGGTCATTTGTTCCAGCACACCCGATAGCAGGCAAGGAAGTGTCGGGCGTGGACAACTCGGACCCCGACCTGTACACAGGTCGCCAGGTCATACTTACCCCGATTGAACGCACGCTGACCATTCAGTTGCAAAAGGCCATCGACGTCTGGACCGCCCTGGGCTGCAGGGTGCTGCAGATGTCGCCAGAGCAACACGACGCAGCATTTGCGGCGGTCAGTCACCTGCCCCACCTGATCTCCTTCGCTCTGATGAATGCCATCTCCGGGCAACCGCAAGGCAAAGACTATTTGTCGCTGGCAGGCCCTGGTTTTCGCGATTTCACCCGAATTGCGGCCAGCGACCCCAAGGTCTGGCGCGACATCATGATCTCCAACCGCGAAGAATTGCTCGCGCAAAGCAAAATATTCCAGCGCAATCTTCAGGCATTGGAATTGATGATCTCCAGTGGCAATGCGGAGGCCTTGGAAGGCCTGCTGGAGCAAGCCAGCAATACCCGCGCCACCTGGACCATGACATCGAAGCTCAATAAATAATGTTCTCCACCGAATTCCTGGACCTTCCTCCTTTGTTGGGTGCTTCAGGCATGGTCACCTTACCGGGCTCCAAAAGCATTTCGAACCGGGTGCTGCTACTGGCCGCGCTGAGCGAGGGCACCACCACCATTCACGACCTGCTGGACTCAGACGACACCGCCGTCATGCTGGTGGCACTGCGCACACTGGGCTGCAGCATCCAGCAAACGGGCGCCACGGTGCAGATCACCGGGCTGAGTGGCCAACTCGCCAACCAGCAGGCCAAGCTGTTTCTGGGCAACGCGGGCACCGCCATGCGCCCCCTGACCGCCGCCCTGGCGGTTTTAGGTGGCGACTTCGAGTTGGGGGGCATCCCCCGCATGCACGAGCGTCCGATTGGTGATTTGGTCGATGCGCTGCGCCAGTTGGGCTGCCAAATTGACTATTTGGGCCAAGACGGCTATCCGCCCCTGCGCATCGGCACCCCGGCACTGCAACTGCAGGCACCGATTCGGGTGCGCGGCGATGTGTCCAGTCAGTTCTTGACCGCGCTGCTAATGGCTCTGCCTTTGGTGGCGGCACAAGACATCGTGATTGAGGTGGTGGGTGAGCTGATTTCCCGCCCCTACATTGAGATTACCCTGAACTTGCTGGCACGCTTTGGCGTGCAGGTACAGCGCCAGGGCTGGGAACGCTTCACCATTCCGGCTGGAGCCAAGCTGCGTTCGCCCGGCACCGTGCACGTCGAGGCAGATGCATCTTCCGCTAGCTATTTCATAGCGCTTGGCGCAATAACTACGGGCCCTGAAGGCCATAATGGCATAAAAATCCAGGGGGTGGGCGCCGACTCCATTCAGGGTGACATCCGCTTCATGGAAGCGGCCCAAATGATGGGAGCCCATATAGAGAGCGGCCCCAACTGGCTGCACATCACCCGTGGAGCCTGGCCGCTCAAAGCCATTGAACTGGACTGCAACCACATTCCTGATGCTGCCATGACCTTGGCGGTGATGGCCCTGTACGCAGACGGCACAACCACCCTGCGCAATATCGCCAGCTGGCGCGTCAAGGAAACCGACCGCATCGCCGCCATGGCCACCGAGTTGCGCAAACTGGGTGCCACCGTGGTGGAAGGTGCGGATTTCATTCAGGTGACGCCCCCGGCCTCCCGCAGCGATTGGCAAGCCGCCAGCATCCATACCTACGACGACCACCGCGTTGCCATGTGTTTTTCGCTCGCGGCCTTCAACCCGGCAGGCATTCCGGTGCGGATTCAAGACCCCAAATGCGTCGCCAAGACCTTTCCAGATTACTTTGAAGCGCTGTTCTCAGTCGCACAAGCCACTCCGGCAGCGATACCCGTAGTTTGTGTGGATGGCCCCACCGCCTCGGGCAAGGGCACCTTGGCCGCCGTATTAGCCCAAAAGCTGGGCTACCACTTTTTGGACTCCGGCTCGCTTTACCGCATCACCGGTCTGGCGGCCACCCGTGCCGGCATCGTCCTGGATGTCGCGAACGAACAGGCTATTGTGGATTTGCTGCGTTCCTTGCCGATCCATTTTGAAGGCAGCCACATCTGGCTGGGCGGCGAAGATGTCAATGAGGCGATTCGTACCGAGGAAGCAGGCATGAACGCATCCAAAGTCTCAGCGTTCCCCAAAGTGCGCGATGCACTCATTGATTTGCAACACAACTTTCGGCAACTGCCAGGTCTGGTGGCCGATGGCCGCGACATGGGCACCATTATTTTCCCTGATGCACCGCTCAAGGTGTACCTGACCGCCAGTGCCGCCTGTAGAGCGGAACGACGCTATAAGCAATTGATTTCAAAGGGAATTTCGGCTACACTCCCGTCTCTTCGCGCTGACTTGGAAGCGCGTGACGCTCGGGATGCCTCCCGAACCGTTGCGCCACTCAAGCCAGCAGATGATGCCAAGTTGCTGGACAACTCGGATTTAACGGTCGATCAGTCCGTTGAAATCGTGTTGGACTGGTGGCAAAGCAAACAGCCTTTCGGTCCCCACTGAAAGGCAAACTGGTCCACACAGCTCCTCTCGCGCATCAAGCGCACCGGTTGTGTGGTTCAACAACTTAACCCCGCGGTTTTTTTACCGCAAAACACATGTCAGAATCTTTCGCAGACCTATTTGAAGAGTCACAAAAACGCTCGGAAACCCGCATGGGCGAAGTCGTCACCGCTGAAGTCGTTCGTATCGAACACAGCTTTGTCGTGGTCAATGCCGGCCTGAAGTCCGAAGCGTATGTTCCTTTGTCCGAATTCAAAAGCGACAAGGGCGAGCTCGAAGTTCAAGTAGGTGAGTTTGTGTCCGTGGCCATCGTCGCCATGGAAAACGGCTACGGCGACACCATCGTCAGCCGCGACACCGCCAAGCGTCTCGCTTCGTGGATGTCTCTGGAAAAATCTTTGGAGTCCGGCG
>CAJASG010000565.1 GCA_903944555.1 uncultured beta proteobacterium | reverse complement strand
CCGGCTGCCGTTTTGGTGAGTGGCGAAGGCAATGTGCTCTATTTCTGTGGGAAGACCGGGAAATACCTGGAGCCAGAAACCGGAATGCCCACGCTGAATTTGCTGGCCATGGCGCGTGCCGGGCTTGGCTGGGCCTTGGGGGACGGGTTGCGCCGGGCAGCGCGCGAGAAGGTGGCAATCCAAAGCAAAAAAGTAAAAATGGAGGGGCCCGGTCCGGTCCGGTATGTCGACATCGTGGTCGACCCCTTGGAGGAGCCCGAAGCGCTGCGCGGGACCGTATTGGTCGTTTTCAAGGATGTGGTTACGCCAAGACGCCAAAAACTGCCACAGCCAGTCAGCGCAAGTACCGTTGATGGTTCGCCGCTGCAACCTGCAATGTTGGCGCTTCAACAGTCGAGGGAGGAGGCCAAGGCCATCCGCGAGCAAATGCAGACGGCGCAGGAGGAGTTGAAATCCATCAATGAAGAGTTTCAGTCTGCCAACGAGGAATTGCAGTCTGCCAACGAGGAACTGACGACGTCCAAGGAGGAAATGCAGTCCATGAACGAGGAGTTGCAGACGCTCAACAAAGAGCTGCAGGCCAAGGTGGCTGAGCTGTCGCGGGCCAGTAATGATATGAAAAATTTGCTCGACAGTACAGAAATTGCAACCTTGTTTCTGGATGCGTCACTTTGCGTGCGGCGCTTCACACCCAAGACCACGCAGGTTATTAAATTGATTCCAGGAGACGCTGGCCGCCCTATCACCGACATCGTGACGGATTTGATTTATCCCGAGATGGTTCAGGACGCAAAGGACGTCTTGCGTACCTTGGTTTTTCGGGAGGTCGATGTTGCAACGAATGACGCACGCTGGTTCAAGGTACGCACCATGCCGTACCGGACGCAGGAAAACCGCCTTGATGGTTTGGTCATTACCTTTTCCGATATTACGGTCAGCAAAACACTGGAGAGCGAGTTGCGAGCCACCAAATCAAAATTGGAGGCGCTGCTCGCACAGGCCAGAACGCAAGGGGCGGATGATGGTCTATCGTAAAAACCCGTTGGGTATGGAGGCGCTGCGGCAGCTCGCAAAAGAGCGTTTTTTGGGACGCATGAAAGGTGCCGCCACTGCTTTGACGCTGCCGGAAGCCCAACACTTGTTTGAAGAACTGGAAATACATCAAATTGAGTTGGAACTGCAAAACGAGCATTTGAATCAAGCCAGGGCCCAACTTGAAACCGCGCTAAGCCAAAGTAGTGAGTTGTATGACTTTGCACCGGTCGGTATTTTTTCGCTGGATCAAAGCGGGGCGGTTGTCAAATTGAACCTGGCAGGGGCCCAATTGTTGGGTGGGGAGCGCGTTCGTTTGCTGGGCAGCAGTTTGGGGTTGTTCTTTTCCGTCGCACAGCGTTCCCTGTGGAGTGAAATGCTGGCGCGTGCAACCCAACACGGAGACGTACAGAGAAGTGAGATGTCACTGGAGATGGAAGGACGGGCGCTAACGCACGTGCAGGTCAGCGTCACGCCCCTGCAGGACGCGTTGGGGTGGCAGGTCACCATGGTGGACATCACGGAGCGAAAGCAGTCGGAGGAGTTGTTGCGTGCAAGCGAGCACCGCTGGAAGCTGGCGCTGGAGGCGGCCGGTGATGGCGTGTGGGACTGGAATGTGAAAACCGGGCGCGTTGTCTTTTCTCTGCGGTTTGTCGAACTCTTCGGGTTTTCTGAAAGTGAATACGGTGACCACATGGAAGATTGGAATTCCCGCGTTCATCCAGACGACCGGCCACGCGTGCTGGCGGACATGCAGGCGCATCTGAGTGGGCTGAGTCCCAACTACTCCAGCGAGCACCGCGGACTGTGCAAGGATGGCTCCTGGAAATGGGTCCTTTCCCGTGGTGCAGTTGTGAGTCGCACCGAGGGCGGAAAGCCATTGCGCATGCTGGGTACGCATATGGATATTTCGGGCAAGAAGATAGCCGAGGAGGCATTGATTGCGGCGGCGCGATTCCAGCAAGCCGTGTTTGACTCGTTGGCGGTGCAGATCGCGGTGTTGGACCGCGACGGCACGATCATTCAAACGAATGCCGCGTGGCGCACCTATGCGTTCGATAACGGGTTTGCGCAAGTCCCCTGCTTCGTGGCGGGAAATTACCTTGAAATCCTCGACTATGTGACTGAACGGGATCAGAAAACAAGGCTCGCGACGGCTGCTGGCCTCGTATCCGTGGTGACAGGTGGTGCCGCCAGCTTTCAACTTCCCCATCCTTTCTTTACGCCAAAAGACAAGCGCTGGTTTGTCCTTAAAGCGACGCCGGTGCATGACGTCGCAGAGCGGGTGGTGGTAAGTCATGAAGATGTCAGTGACCTCAAAGCCGCCGAACTTGCCAGTCTGACACTGGCCAATGTGGACGCTCTTACAGGGGCTCTCAGTCGGCGCAATTTTCTGAACTTGGCAGAGCAGGAGGTCGCCCGATCGTTGCGCTATGCGTTGCCGCTCATGGTTCTGATGCTGGACTTGGACCATTTCAAAAATATCAATGACCAGTATGGGCATGCGGTCGGGGATGCCGTCCTTCAAACTTTTGTGCGGACCGTGACAGGGGTCTTGCGGGAGTCGGATTTGATTGGCCGTCTGGGCGGGGAAGAGTTTGCAGTGCTGTTGCCCAATACAGGCCGTGAAGGGGGGTGTGCGCTGGCCCAGCGGATTATTGAAAGTGTTCGCGCCAATCCGGCCTTGGGGGCCTGTGGGTACGTCGCCTACACCGTTAGTGTTGGCGCGGGCTGCTTGTCTGCCGAGACCTCTTTTTCAGAGCTGTTGGGTGTGGCGGATGCCGCGCTCTACCGTGCAAAAAACGGAGGCCGTGACCGACTTGAAGTGGGTCCGCCATAGACCTGGCGCAGCGCCTCAGGCGTCCCTTTGGTTTTCTAATTATTTTCGGGAAGATTGCTTATGAAAGTTGGTGCCCATCACAGACCGGTTCGCAGAACCATTGCCCTTGTGCTTGCCGGAGGCCGCGGTTCACGGCTGCAGGACTTGACGGAAAACTGCGCCAAACCCGCAGTGCACTTTGGAGGAAAATTTCGGATCATTGACTTTGTCCTGTCCAACTGTGTGAATTCCGGCGTTCACCGCATCGGTGTGTTGACGCAATACAAGTCGCACAGCCTTCTTCGCCACCTGCAGCACGGCTGGTCGTTCCTGCGCAATGAGGTCAATGAGTTCATCGATTTGTTGCCCGCACAGCAGCGTATTGACGAGGGCTCCTGGTACCGCGGCACGGCGGACGCCGTTTTCCAAAATCTGGACATCTTGCGTGAGCACGACCCGAAATACATTCTGGTTCTTGCTGGTGACCATGTTTACAAAATGAATTACGCCAGTCTGATTGAAGACCATGTCGCCCAAGGGGCTCCGTGCACCGTCGCGTGCATCGAAGTTCCGGTGGCAGAGGCCAGTGCGTTTGGTGTCATGACCGTGGATGCCAGTCGGCACATCACCCAGTTTGAAGAGAAGCCCGCAAACCCCAGGGGACTGCCTGATCGGCCCTACATCGTACTTGCCAGCATGGGCATCTATGTGTTTGATGCGCAGTACCTGTTTGCGGCACTGGCAGAAGATCTGAAAAACGCGTCGTCCAGCCATGACTTTGGCAAGGATTTGATTCCAGCCATGGTGGCGCGGGGAGACGCCATGGCCCATCCATTTGACCTCTCCTGCGTGAGAACCAGCACCGAGGGTGCATCCTATTGGCGTGATGTGGGCACGGTGGACGCGTATTGGGCCAGCAATATCGATCTGACCGCTACCATCCCCGAGCTGGACCTGTACGACCGCGATTGGCCTATTTGGACCTACCAGCCGACCTCGCCGCCCGCCAAGTTTGTTTTTGATGACGATGGTCGTCGGGGCATGGCAGTGGACTCCATGGTGTCGGGGGGGTGCATTGTCTCGGGTGCATTGGTGCGTCGATCGGTGTTGTTTACCGGTGTTCAAATCCATTCCTACAGCAGCGTTGAAGAAGCGGTCATCCTCCCGGATGCGGATGTTGGGCGGCACTGCCGTTTACGCAAGGTTATCCTCGACGAAGGCTGCCGCATTCCAGATGGCACGGTGATCGGGTTTGACCCTGTGGAGGATTCGCAGCGTTTCTATCGCAGTCCGGGTGGTGTAGTACTGGTCACGCATGCCATGCTGGCCGCACTGCGGGCGTCAACCGATGGGGCGGTTTAGTCGCCGTTGGTTCTGTTCCTCTTCACCAGTTGCAGGATGAACGTGGAGGGGATGGCGAAGCTGATCCCCGACGGATTGCTTAAAGCGGATTCTCGGCTCCCCTTGATAAAAACCATGTTGACCACACCCAGAACCTCCCCTGTTTCAGGATCGAACAGGGGGCCGCCGCTGTTGCCAGGGTAGGCCGTCCCATCCAGCTGGAATATGTTGAAGCTGCCAGTCCGAAGGCCGCGTATCGTTTTTTCATTCAACTGCTGGGCAGAGGGGGTCGGTAGGGCGGCTGCGGCAATGGATGAAACCGTGCCACGGTGGGTCACCGGCGAAAAACCCAGGGCTCCTCCAATAGGGAATCCCATGAATGCAATGGCTTGCCCTTCCTGGACAGCGCCGGAGTCGCCCACGTTGAGCGCCGGTGCTGCGGGGCCATCAAAGCGAAGCAGTGCCAAGTCATGAATTTTGTCCACCTCAAGCACCTCGGCCGGGCGCATCTGCAGTTCATTCTGGGGTGTTTTGATCTGAATGACCAAGGCGGTCAAGGCATCCGCTTCATTGGCTTGCTGAAGAACATGGGCGTTGGTCACCACAAGGTTGCTAGTGCCTTGGCGCGCATCGCCAACGACGAAACCTGTTCCGCGCAGGGCAAACCTCGGACTGTTAGTCGTCTTGTAGGTTCCCAGAATAACCACGGATGGCTTCACTTTGGTGATCGTACTGGGGAGGTCCGCTTGGAGAGGTCCAGCTAAAACAGAAATCACACAGATAAGAAAAATGGATCTGGATTTCATGCGTTTTCCCTATACCTCTCAGAAGTCATGCGCCCTGGGTTCAGCGTAGGCGCGCACGCAGGCAACGGGTTGCGAAAAATCAAGGTTGCACTTGGTCACCATACCTATATTGGCCACCACCGCATCACCATCATGGATGGCTTCTTTGGAGACGAAAAATGGAAAAAATCTGGTTGAAGAACTACCCCAACGGGATTCCCGCAGACGTGGATGTTCAAGAGTTCGCCTCGATCAAAGAGGTGCTCAAGCGCAGTTGTGAACGCTTTGCGGGACTTCCCGCGTACAGCAATATGGGCGTGTCCATGACCTATGCGGAGCTCGATTTGCATAGTCGGGACTTCGCAGCCTACTTGCAAAACACCTTGGGTCTGCACAAAGGCGACAGGGTGGCCATCATGATGCCCAATCTGCTTCAGTACCCGGTAGCATTGTTTGGTGTCCTGCGGGCGGGGCTGGTGGTGGTCAACGTCAACCCGCAATACACGGCTCCCGAGTTGGAGCATCAACTGAAGGATTCTGGGGCCGCTGCAATTGTGGTTCTGGAGAATTTTGCCCACACATTGCAGTTGGTGCTGGACAAGAATCCGGCCCTGCGCCTGACCGTCATCACCACCGAGGTGGGCGACATGCTCCCGCTACTTAAAGAAGTGATAACCAATGTGGTGGTCAAGTACGTAAAAAAGATGGTGCCCGAGTGGGACATTCCCAATACCACCGAGTTCAATGCTGCTTTGCGACAAGGGCGCGAGCAGGTCTTGCACCACGTATCTCTGGGCCACGAAGATATTGCATTTTTACAGTACACCGGTGGTACGACCGGTGTGGCCAAAGGCGCCATGTTGACGCACGGAAACATGGTTGCAAATTTGCAGCAGGTAGGTGCCTGGATTGCGCATGACTTGCTGGATGGCAAGGAGGTGTTTGTTTGTCCACTGCCGCTGTACCACGTCTACGCGCTGAACTCCAGTTTGGTGTTTATGAAGATCGGCGCGAACACGATTCTGATCACCAACCCGAGGGACATGCACGCCTTCGTACACGATCTGAAAAAATACCCTTTTACCGCCATCATTGGAGTCAACACCTTGTACCGGGCTTTGCTGGATGCACCAGAGTTTTCCGAGGTGGATACCCGAACTTTGAAGATGACCAATGCGGGGGGCATGGCGGTGCAGCGCGTTGTTGCAGAGCGGTGGAAGAAGGCCACCGGTGTGCCCATCATCGAAGCGTATGGACTGACCGAGACGTCCCCTGGTGCGATCTGCAACCCTTTGAATATTTCGGATTGGACGGGCTTCATTGGCGTGCCGTTTCCATCAACGCAGGCGACTGTGCTGGACGAATGCGACAACGAACTGGCCCCCGGCGAGGTGGGGGAGATTTGTGTGCGCGGGCCACAGGTAATGACCGGCTATTGGAATATGCCGTTGGAGACTGCGAAGGTATTCACTCCGCAGGGTTGGTTGCGTACCGGGGATATGGGTTTTATGGATGAGCGGGGCTATTTCAAAATCACCGATCGCAAGAAAGACATGATTATTGTGTCTGGATTCAAGGTTTTCCCCAATCAGATTGAGGACGTCGTGGCAATGCATCCGGGGGTTGCGGAAGTGGCGGCTATTGGGGTGCCCGATGAGCGTTCCGGGGAAGCCGTGAAAATTGTGGTCGTGCGGAGCGACCCCCTGCTGACGGAGGAGGCGTTGCTGGCGCATTGCAAGCAGAGCTTGACCGACTACAAAGTACCCAAGATCATTGAATTCCGCAGTGAGCCTTTGCCGAAAACCAACCTTGGAAAAATCTTGCGCCGGCAATTGCGCGAAACCCCGGCCGCCATGGCCGTGGCCTGACGGCTTCGCAACGCTGGTGTGGCCGTGCGCCAGCTTCATGGGGCACGCGTCTATGCCGCGGTTTGCGTTGATTCGGCGGCGCGTGAGCGCACCAACAACTTGCGTCCCAAATGGTAGGCGAGCAGGTGAAAAGGCATTTTGATCCAGTGTGAGCGCAAGTACAGCACCAACCGTGCCACTCCTGTGCCTGCTTGGGCGGTGCTTGCATGGGCGGGGCGTAAAACCCGACCGTAACACGCATCCATCAGTCGGATCACCGGTGCTATCGGCCGACCGACCTCTGCCTGTGCCCGAATATCGGCAGGCACCGGGGTGCCGAGCATGGCGGTGGTGTAGCGCAGCGCGTAATACAGGGGGCGGGTCAACCCCAGCGTGACGGCGCGGGGCACCAATTGCTGCCAAAAACCGGTCACGTCGCCAAATTGGCGAAGCAGGCTGTCGAGGTCAAACAGATCCCGCAGACCCTTCTCAAAGTCCCCCTCGTGGAACAGGTGGGTTGCGCTATGGATCACCATGTCGGTGTTCTGCAGAACATTCAGCCCGCTGTGGCCTGGGATCGCGCGGGCAGTCTCCAGCAATGCGGATGTGTTGATCTTGGTTCGCGCGGTTTCTGGCAGGATGGCGTGGTGCAAATCCAGCGTTGTCCCACGTCGGACATGCCGCAGGGGGGGGATTTCGTGCATCCAGCGCCGGTAGTAGCGCTGGTCATACGCATCGTGGTTGGTGCCTTGCCACCCATGCAGCATCAGTCGGGCTTCGCAGCGCCCCAGCAGGCGCTTGTGCACCAGAACGTCAACGTCGGCAAAGGTTCGGCCCTGTGCCGCATCCAGCCCTGCCATGGCATAGGCCGCGCCTTTGAGCAGAATGGGTCTTGCATCCAGCCCCTCCAATGCACGCGAAATGCACGCCACCTCCCAGCGCAGGGCGATCTCTTGCCTTTGGGCCAGTTGCAGGGCTGAGTTCAGGTGGTTGCGCGGCGCCACAGGGACTGCGTCTATCAATCCTGATTGGGTCAATTTGTGGGCCAAACGCGCCAGAAGGTTGGTGCGGCGTCCTTGGCGTATCAGCAGATCCCATTGCGGGGCCGAGAGCGTTGTGACCGATTGCGGCTCCAGCAGCGCGGTAACGATCATTTCACCTTGGGGCCTCATGGAGGGGGAGCCTTCAGTAGTCCGTCAAATACGCACAGCGCATCATCCAGGTGGCTGTAGGTCAGCCGGTAGCACTGGCTTTGGTCAACCAGCCTGCCAATGGCATCAAAGCCGCGTTCGCCCAGGATGTCGTAGTTGAAAGACTGCTCGGCCATCAGCATGAACGTACGTGCCTTGTTATGGGGCTCCCATTGCGGCAGCGACTCGGGCACGTATTGGGGCAAAACGATCCAGCAGGGGCGCGCAGACCGGTGTGCATGGATGACGCTGTCAACCGGTGGCCGCACCAGCGCGACGGTCCCTTTGGTCGTGTCTGGAATCCGGGGGGACATGACCGCCATGGGGGAGAATTGTTGGATCACATCAATCGATTGATTTTTGAGGTTGATGGGCCTTGCCATGCCGTGAAGCACGCCGCCCGCAAAGTCGTAGAGTGCCAACTCGTCGGAAAGCAAACGCCACCCACGCAAAGCCAACGCTGCGCACAAGGTGCTCTTCCCCGCGCCCGGTGGGGCGGGAAGGATGGCCGCATTCCCGCCCCGTTCCAGCACCGCGGCGT
>CAJASG010000564.1 GCA_903944555.1 uncultured beta proteobacterium | reverse complement strand
GCTTTGGCAACGCCTGCTTCCATCAAGACCACGGCCGCCGCAGCATCATTGATGCCGGAGGCATTGCCCGCGGTCACGGTGCCGTTTTCTTTCAAAAAGGCGGGCTTGAGCTTGGCCATGTCGGCCATGACGCAGTTCGCGCGGAAATGTTCATCGGTGGCGTAGGCCACGTCACCCTTTTTGCTCTTGAGCATCACCGGCATGATTTGCGATGTGAAGTAGCCCGCCTCGGTGGCGCGCTGGGCACGGTTGTGGCTTTCGACCGCAATGGCGTCCTGCTCTTCGCGGGAAATACCCCACTTGGCCGCGATGTTTTCAGCGGTCACGCCCATGTGGATGGTGTGGAAGGGGTCGTGCAGGGCACCGACCACCATGTCGACCATCTTGGTGTCACCCATGCGGGCACCCCAACGGGCGGACAGGCTGGCGTAGGGGCCGCGGCTCATGTTTTCGGCGCCGCCACCAATCGCGATGTCGGCATCGCCCAGCAAAATGCTTTGGCTGGCGGAGATGATGGCCTGCAGGCCCGAACCGCACAAACGGTTCACGTTGAAGGCGGGGGTGCCTTCAGCACAGCCGCCGTTGACTGCCGCCACGCGCGACAGGTACATGTCTTTGGGTTCGGTGTTGACCACATGGCCGAACACCACATGCCCGACATCCTTGCCGTCCACCTGCGCCCGTGCCAGTGACTCACGCACGATTTGTGCGGCCAATTCGGTCGGGGGAATGTCCTTCAGACTGCCGCCATAGGTACCAATGGCGGTGCGCACACCGCTGACAACAACAACTTCACGGGTCATGAAAAACTCCTCTAGTAATTAAGGGTGTAACAAATTAGATCCATGAGTGTGCCTCTGGATAGCGACACACATCTTACAGAAGCAGCAATAGACGAAATGTTTAGCCGTGCTATTTATTGCATTCGCCAAAATCGAACCGGCGTATCCTTGCGTTTTATGTTCTTGAACTCCCCATGATTGACTTTCGCGTGCTTGCCATTGCTGCCCTGTTGCTGGGGGCAACGGCTGCCTCTGCCAAATTGCCGGTGCGCAACATGACCGTCGAGTTGCGCGTCCTCACCGAAGCCTCACCGGCGGGCATGGTGCAGGGCGGCTCGGTCGTGCGCACCTATTCCCCGCAGGACCGGGAGATGGAGATTCAAAAGGTCTATGTGCAAAACGGCGAACGTGCGCAGTTGAAGCTCAATGCCTCCCAGCCCATGCAGTGGGTCAAGACCGCGGTTCAACAATCCGGCTCTAGCTCCAGCGCAGCTGGCGATACCTCTGCCACCAAGGGCCAGGGCGTGGAAAACGCCGTGAGCTGGCTGGATGCGGGCCAGGGCATCTCCGCCAAGGTCAGTTGGCCCGGGGGCAAGCAAGCCGCCGTGGTGGACGTGGAGGTTGAAACCTCCGCGGTGGATGCACGCGCAGGGCAAAACTTGCCGAGCCAAACCCGCAGCCGGATCGCAACCACGGTGGTGGCCCCGTTGGGTGAATGGTCCACCATTGCCGTGACGGGCGGGCGTATGGCCCTGGAGCAGCCGGGTGTGTATTCCACGCGCGCGCTGGAGTCTGATGGTGCCAAGCTGGTCCAGGTGCGCGTTTTGGCACCCTGAGCCGGGGCTTAAATGGGCGTGAAGCCGCTGCTGTTTTTGTGCTGCACCACCAAGTCTGCCAGCATGACACTGGAATCATCGAGCCGGCTCGACAGGATGCGCGCAATGTTGCGGTAGATCATGTGGGCGCTGGCCGGGTTGGCGTCGATGCGCTCGCGTTCAAACCGCATGGTGACGCTGTCGCGCAATGCCACCACGGTTGCGGTGCGAACGTCGTTGCGCACCAAGGCCATTTCACCAAAACACTCACCGGTTCCCAGGCGTGCCAGCACTACGCACTCGCCATTGCGCAGCTTTTGGACGGACACTTCCCCTGAAATGACGACATAAAAGGCACTGCCGATGTCACCCTCCTTGAAGACCGGTTCACCCGCCTTGACGGGGTAGTGGTCGCCCTCGGACAAAGTGGCCATCAGGCAGGCAGGTGTCATGCCTGCAAACACGGGCACGCGCTGGGCAATTTTCTGAATGATCACCGGGTCCAGCTTCATGGTGCCGGGGCGCGGCAACACTTCCGCCCGCACGTTTTCGGCAAACATCTGGATGAGAGCGGGATCGATCTTGATGGACATGGCAGTTGTGGGCTAGTTCATTCGCAGTGTAGACCGGTCTAGCTGTTCGCGCCGATTGAATATTGAGCCAACCTGCGGCTGGGTGGAATCGTCGGGCACCACGAAGTGATTTTCGGATTCCCCTATCAAACGGTGCGGCTTACACATGACTCCATCAAGCGCGAGGCATTTGGCACAGGGGAGGCGTTTGCCATTTGAATGTGGCCCGTAAATCCGCGGTGCCATTGGGGAAACCAAGCGCGGGAAGTTAGCCGGAAATGCCATGAAATTTCGGTTTGCCCCGCGCCTGTTTTAGTCGTTTTGACGGAGGAGTTGAGGGTCTTTTTGGGGTGCCACCAACGTGAGCCACAGCATGCCCAAAACGCCCGCCGTCATGGAGGCCACCAAAATCGCCATCTTGGATGCGTTGATGACTTCCGGTTGGCCGGCAAAGGCCAGGTTGGTAATGAAGATGGACATGGTGAAGCCAATACCGGCCAAAAAGCCTGCTCCGATCAGGTGGCGCCAAGTCAGATCGGCGGGCAATTGGCACAGGCCGATTGCAATTGCCAGAAAACTCAGCAAGACAATGCCAACGGGCTTGCCAAGTACCAGGCCCGCCATGATGCCCAGGCTGTTGACGCTGGACAAGCCTTGCTGCCAGTCGGCATCAAAAACGACCCCGGTGTTGGCCAGCGCAAACAGCGGCAAAATCAAGAACGCTACGGGCTTGTGCAGCGCATGTTCAAGCCGGTGCGAGGGCGATTTTTCATCTGCCGCTTTGGGTCCGAACGGTATTGCAAATGCCAGCAGCACCCCGGCAATGGTTGCGTGTACCCCGGACTGAACCATCAAAAACCACATGACAGCCCCGCCAACCAAGTACGGGGCCAGCGCGGAAATGCGCAGCACCCGGTTAAACACAATCAGCAATCCAAAAACAGCCAGTGCGCCCAGCAGGTGGATAAGTGAAAACTGGGTGGAGTAGAAAACCGCAATCACGATGATGGCACCCAGGTCGTCCATCACCGCGGTGGCGGCTACAAACACTTTGAGTATGGGCGGAATACGGCTGCCCAAGAGCGCCAGTGCACCCAGGGCAAAGGCAATGTCGGTTGCCATGGGGATGCCGCTGCCAGACTGTGTGGGGGTGCCGGAATTCAAGGCAAAGTGCACGCCCGCCGGGACAATGATGCCGCCGAAGGCCGCCACGATGGGCAGCAGGGCGCTTTTCAGGCTGGACAGCTCGCCCACGTACAACTCGCGCTCCAGCTCAAGGCCAATCAGCAGAAAGAAAACGGCCATCAGCGCATCGTTCACCCAATGCTCCAGGCTCAACCCCAAAACCTTGTGGTGCCAAAAATCTAGGTAGCTCGGACCCCATGCGGAGTTTGCAACGAGCAGGCACAGCACCGTGCAAGCTAGCAGCACCAGCGCGCTGGACTTCTCGGAGTCAAAAAATTTGGAAAATGTTTGGGACAACATGGTTAAAGCAATCGAGGTGGTTTCACGCTGCAGGGCCTGCCTGACAACACGGCGAGCAGCATGTCGCTGGTGAAATTCAAGATTGGGCCTGCGCCGTCATTATCGGGTGTCGAGTTTCTGCCACTTGCAACCATGAAAACTGCCATCCCTTTGCCCCTTGAATCGGTCGCGCCAGCCAAGGTCAAGCACGTCGGATGCGTACATGCCGACCTTGGGGGTAGGTGCTAATGCGCCCACCAGGCCGGCCAGCAAATCGGCTCAGGCATTGGAAATCCAGTTCTGCCGCAGGGAGTCTATTGATATTGATAACGCGTCCCGCCGTCGGTAGGGCTGTATTGAAAGGGGGATAGAAGAATAGCGTTTTTGCGCTATCAAATTAGGAGCTGCTTGCGCACATTCCACGGGGGTTGTGGCTACTATTTACTTAAATTTTGCGCTTTTCACCAAGAATTGCACCCGGCGTCCGCT
>CAJASG010000563.1 GCA_903944555.1 uncultured beta proteobacterium | reverse complement strand
TGGCCTTCGTCGGCTATGAAGGCAATCCCGCACAGGCCGAAATTGAGCTCACTTTCAACTGGGGAGTAGAAAGTTACGACATGGGCACCGCCTACGGCCACATCGCGCTGGGCGTGCCCGATGCCTACGCAGCTTGCGAAAAAATCAAGGCCTCAGGTGGCAACGTGACCCGTGAGGCCGGTCCGGTCAAAGGTGGCAGCACGGTGATTGCCTTTGTCACCGACCCGGATGGCTACAAAATTGAATTGATCCAGCGCGCCGAACAAGCGCAAGGCGCGGGGCTGCGCTAGGCCGCAAACCCGGCAGCTGTATTTGCACAGCGGGGTCAGCGCTACTTGTCAAACAGATTGGGGCTGGGAACCCTTGTCACCTCAGGCTGACGCCGCTCCGCTTGCTGGGCGGCAATTACCGAGGTACCGACTGCACAACCCTCGCGATACACCGTGCACCCTTTGAGCCCCAACTCCCAGGCTTGCAAAAGCACCAACTCGATTTCTCGCGCATTGGCGCTTTGCGGCAACCACACTGTTTTGGAAATGGCACTGTCCACATACATCTGCACAGCGGCCACCATGCGCAGCTGAGCGTCCACAACGACATCCTGCAACTGCACAAAATGCGGAGGTACCGGCGCATGCTTGCCGTACACCTGCCGATACTGGCGCAGCGCCGCATTGGAAACTTCAAACGTGAGCGGCTGACCATCGGCCCCCTGAACATTGCGCAGCGCCTGAAATGCAAAAATGGGCTCAATCCCACTGGACACATTGTTAGCCAACAAACTAATGGAACCCGTAGGGGCCACGGCCAGCAAATGGCTGTTGCGAATGCCATGCTGAGCGATCGCATTCTGAAGGTCGTGCGGCATATCCAGTACAAAGGGGCTGGCACCGTACCTCACCTTGTCAAACCCAGGGAAAGCGCCCTTCTCCTGCGCAATTTCAACCGACGTCCGGTAAGCCATGTCGCGGATGGTGCCCATTACCTGACTTGCCAGCTGGATGCTTGCGGGCGCGCCATAGCGCAAACCCAACATCGCAAACATGTCGGCCAAGCCGGTAATACCCAGCCCAATCCGCCGACTGGCATGTGCCGCACGCTCCTGCGCTTTCAGCGGGAACGACGCGATGTCATGCACATTGTCCAAAAACCGTGTTGCAATGCCCGCCACCGCTTTCAACCCGGCCCAGTCCACCTTGGCATGCTCGCCAAAAGGGTGCAACACAAACCGGCCCAGATTAATGGACCCCAAATTACACGCACCATAGGGCGGTAGCGGGACTTCCCCGCAGGGGTTGGTGGTCGCAATGCGCTCGCAATACCAAAGATTGTTGGCACGGTTGATACGGTCTATGAACAAGACGCCCGGCTCGCCACTGGCATGCATGGCGGCTTGCAGCTTCTCCCACAAGGCCCGCGCCGGGATGCGCCGGTGCACCAGACACAGCTGTGGCGTCATGGCCCCGGACCAGATACGCTCACACACCTCCCCGCCTGCGGGGATTGGGTGCTGCCCCAGCGGGAACAGCAGAGGCCAGGGGCCGTCTTCTTCCACGGCGCGCATCAAATCATCGGTTACCGCAACCGACAGGGTGAAATGGGCAAAGGCTTCGCCGCTGATTTTTGCATCGATAAAGGCCTCGATATCGGGATGATCGCAGCGCAGCGTGGCCATCATGGCACCACGACGCAAATTACCCGACTCCAGTGCAGCGGTCGCCGCGTCCCACACCTTCATGAACGAAATCGGGCCCGATGCCACACTGCCACTGGACACGGCAGACGCGCCACTGGGGCGCACGGTAGAGAAGTCAATACCAACGCCACCACCCACCTGCTGGGTGACCACGGCCTCGCGCAAACTGTTAAAAATCCCTTGCAGCGAATCCTCCATCGGACCCATGGCAAAGCAATTGAACAAGCTGGCTCGGCGCGTCGTGCCAGCGTTGGCCAGAATCCGCCCCCCCGGTAGAAAACGAAAATCATTCAAGATTGAGCGAAAACGTTCGCGCCAGTCATCGCGATGGTGCACCTCGGGGGACGAGACCGCCAGCGCCACCCGGTCCCATGTGGCCGCGATGGATGGCTCTTGCATGTGACCGCCCTCGCACCACTGGTACTTGGTACGCCAGATGTGCTCCGAGACTTGCTGATCAAAAGAGGTTGTCATCTTCTGGGGAACCGTTTGTGACCGTCAATCTTTAGCGCCCACGACCTCGGTGTTCTTAAAGTAGACCAACATCTGGCGCAGCTTGGTTCCCGCACGAACGGTGGTCGTCTTTTTCACCTTCTGCTCGGGCGTTGCATCGCCGCTGCGGTAAACCGCTTCCACGGCATAACGCCCTGCAGGCAACGCCGCCAGCAGCCATGGACCCTCCATGGTGTGATCCACGACGATCTGCTTGCTTCGCAAATCCGTCACCGTGACGTGAACCCCCGACAGGTATTCACCACTCCCCTGGGCGGCCGAAATCAGCCAAAAGCTGAAGCGCCCTTGCTGCTCCCGCAGCGCCTGCTGATCACTTTCACCCACACCGCCGGACACCACTTCCACATCCGCTGGTGCGCCACCCACCTGCGCAGCCTGCGCTCCGTGCAACACGGAAAAAGCAAAAAACATCTGCAGCAACACGACCTTTAGCAACTGGGAAAATCGCATGAAAACCTCCAATGTTAGAAATGGGAATAAGCGCATGCCACCATGCGCTCATACCACCATGATGAACCGATCCCATCGCTTTCAATGTACGGTAGCCCACCATGCACTGCTTGATATTTCACAAAATTGCATGGATCGCCCAAGCCATCAACCGAACTCAGGCCAACGCACCGCAAAAGGTTTCGCCGTCACGGCGCCCCAAATCGAACGTGGATTGAAGGGCTGCATCGTCCGTGTAGTCCCACGTTCCCACCTGAATGGGCTGCGATGGCTGCACGTAGGTTCGACCGGGAACAGAAGGCAAGGCTTTGAAGCGCTTTGACAACAGCACCAGCGTCTCGCCGCCCGATCCGCCGACAAACTCGGTCGGCACATTGCTCACCAAGCCACCATCAAAAAGGGACACCCCATCGCGGGTGGCCTGTGGCGTCAATGGCGGAACACACGACGACGCAATGATGAGATCGGCCAACTCAGCCGGTGTGGCGCATTCGCGCACTGAAAGGTAGAGTGGTTTGAATCCGATGTTGCGTCCACTGGACGTGTGCACGGCGTCTTTCTCCCAAGCATCCACGCAAAAAGCCAGTGCCCCCAGCATGATGGCCATGGGCCGGGACGCCCAACGCGGCGGGCACGACATCAAGATACGGATCTCCGGGCCCTGGTGCAAGCGCGCCAAGGCACTCGCGTCGATACTGCCCAGGATCGCATCGCGGTACATGTCGCCATGCGGAAATACCGGCTGCTCGCGCAACAGATTGCGCAGATAGACGTTGCGCCCGTTACCGGCGATCGCCTTCTTGTAGCCCAAAAAACCCTGCTCAAAAGTGCCGGCGAACAAAGCGCAGGCCACGGCTGAACCGGCACTGACGGCGGCGACACCGTCCGGCTTCAGGTTCAGCGCAGCAGCAGCCACGGACCAGAACCCTGCTTGCCAGAAACAGCGATTGCCACCACCTGAAAAAACCACGTGATCGAAATGCATGGCTACCCCACCCTCTCCAAGACTTCAGGACTTCAACCCCGCACAAGCATTGCGCCCGTGCCCGCATCTGCCTTTGTAGCGGCCGAGCATCAGGCGGTGATGCGAATGATCAAAAATGAGAAGGTACTGGTGGGGGAGTCGCTTTGCATGGGCGGTCGTGCGGCGCAACTGGCAATTTTTTTGACGCCGCGCAAACGGCGCCTCGTGATTGCGGTAACGATAGGCCGACTTTCCGACCACTTCATTCACCATTGCCGCCACAACCAATGCAACGTCAAACCACTTTGTACGAAACGCTGGAGGTGAGCCCGGCTGCCAGCGCAGGGGTCATCAAAGCGGCCTACCGCTGCCTGGCACAACACAACCACCCAGACAAGAATCCAGATGCAGCGTCGTGTGGTCGATTGGCGCTGATCAACCAAGCGTATTCTGTCTTGTCAGACCCCCAGCAACGCCAACGCTACGACCTCAGCTTGGCGTCGCGTGGACGTACCATGGCACACGCGATCGAGCGCCGGGGTCGCAGCTCGGTCCACCGTAGCCCGCTAAAGACTGGCGCAGACGCGCATCTGACGGTGCGGGCGTTTGCTTTCCGTCCGCTGGGCTGAGCGCTCCGAGCACCTTGCCATGACTGTTAAGGCCAAACAGCGAAATATTTGCTATCCAATTAGTAGCTGCTTGCGCACATTCCACGGGCGTTTCAGCCACTATTTCCTCAAATTTTGGGTGTCTTTTGCCAGCTGGGTGATACGTGCCCAATCGCCCAGCGCCAGCGCGTCAGCGGGCACCAGCCATGAGCCACCCACACACACCACGTTGGGCAAGGCCAAAAACTCGGGCGCATTGTCCAGAGTAACGCCGCCGGTGGGGCAAAACATCACGTCAAAGAAGGGGCCACTCCAGGCCTTCAGCATGGCCGGGCCACCGGCTTGCATGGCGGGGAAGAACTTGAGCTGGGTAAAACCATCCTCTTGGGCCATCATGATCTCGCCGCCAGTGGCCACACCGGGCAACAGCGCCAGCCCCACATCACGGCAGGCCTGCCCCACCGCGCTGGTGTAACCGGGACTGACCGCGAAACGGGCACCGGCAGACGCCGCCGCCTGGGCATCGGCGCGTGAGCGCACGGTGCCGGCGCCCACCACGGCTTCAGGCACCGCCTTGGCAATGGCCTCAATGCAGGCCAGCGCCTGCGGTGTGCGCAGGGTCACTTCCAGCATGCGAATGCCACCGGCCACCAGCGCACGCGCCATCGGTACGGCATGGGCCACGTCGTTCAAGACGATGACGGGAATAACAGGCGCGTCCTGCATGACTTGCAGGGCGGTGAAGGGGGTCGGTGTGCTCATATAACGGGTCTCCAAATTCAAAACAAGGGGGGCAATATGGCGGGGCAACGGGCTATCACAGCCAACTGCACGCGCCCTCTTCAGCCGCCAGCGCGTTGCGCCGCATGCTGGCAAACAACTCACGCCCCATGCCGACGCCGTTGGCGGCGCGCAGGGCTTCGGGCATGGCCTCCGTGATGCGTGCATCCCATTCCGCTGCGCTGACCAGCACCTGCAAAGTGCCAGCAGTGGCGTCCAGCCGGATCACATCGCCATCGCGCACACGGGCCAAGGGCCCTCCGGCAGCGGCTTCGGGCGACACATGGATGGCTGCGGGCACCTTGCCCGAGGCACCGCTCATGCGGCCATCGGTGACCAGCGCCACTTTGTAACCCTTGCCCTGCAACACCGCCAGCGGCGGGGTGAGCTTGTGCAGCTCGGGCATACCGTTGGCCTGCGGACCCTGCCAGCGCACCACACAAATCAGATCCTGGTTCAGCTCATTGGCGTTGAACGCCACATGCAGGGCCTCTTGCGAGTCGAACACCCGGCACGGCGCTTCGATCACATGCCGGTCATCCGGCACGGCAGATATTTTGATCACGCTGCGCCCCAAATTGCCTTGCAGCAGCTTCAAGCCCCCGCTGGCACTGAACGGCTTGTCAGCCGGGCGCACCACCGACTCGTCTTTGCTGGCGCCTGCATCCAACCATTGCAGGCTGCCATCCGCCTGCGCGTAAGGGATGCCAGAGAACTCGCGCAAGCCCCCTGCCCGCACCGTCAGCACATCGGCGTGCATGAAACCCGCATCCAGCAGCTCGCGGATCACGTAACCCGGCCCACCGGCGGCCTGGAACTGGTTCACATCCGCACTGCCGTTGGGGTAGACCCGAGTCAGCAGCGGCACCACGTCCGACAGATCAGAGAAGTCGTTCCAGTCAATCACAATGCCAGCGGCACGCGCCACCGCCACCCAATGGATTAGGTGGTTGGTGGAGCCACCGGTGGCTAGCAAAGCGACCATGGCATTCACAATGCAACGCTCATCCACCACCTGTCCGATGGGCGCAAAGCGCTTGGACTTGGTGATGCCCAGCACGGTGCGAACCGACTCGCGGGTGAGCTCGTCACGCACGGCCGCACCCGGGTTGATGAAGGCGGTACCCGGCACATGCAGGCCCATGGCCTCCAGCAGCATCTGGTTGCTGTTGGCGGTGCCGTAAAAGGTGCAGGTACCAGCGCCGTGGTAAGCGGCCGATTCGGCCTCCAGCAGCTCGGCACGCCCCACCAGCCCCTGCGCCGCTTTCTCACGCACTTTGGCTTTTTCGTTGTTTGGCAAACCCGAGGTCATGGGGCCCGCCGGCACAAACACAGTGGGCAAATGGCCGAAATGCAAGGCCCCAATCAGCAAGCCCGGCACGATCTTGTCGCACACGCCCAGCATCAACGCGCAGTCAAACACGTCATGGCTCAGCGAAATGGCGGTGGCCATAGCAATGGCATCGCGCGAAAACAGACTCAACTCCATGCCGGGTGTGCCTTGCGTCACGCCATCGCACATGGCGGGCACGCCACCGGCCACCTGGGCGGTGGCACCGTGTTTGCGGGCCTCAAGCTTGATGATGTCGGGGTAGTGCTGCAACGGCGCGTGCGCCGAAAGCAGGTCGTTGTAAGCGTTGACGATGCCGATGTTGGGTCCTTTTTCAACCACCACCTTGAATTTATCGATCCCGGTTACACGGGCTTTGTCCGGCTCCGGCATGGCGGCAAACGCGTGTGCCACGTTGGCGCAGCCCATGCGCTCGGCGCCGGGCTGGCGGTTGGCCGCCACTTCCAACTGCTCCAGGTACTTGCTGCGTGTGGGAGCACTGCGCTCGCGGATGCGGTGCGTGACCGCCTCTACGACGGGGTGAAGAGCGGACTGGCGGGTGTTGGAGCTTGGCATGGTGCGTGTTACCTTTTCTGTAACTAAATTACATATCGAATGGTAACTGGGAAACAGCCGCCTGTGTAGGCCAAGAGTTACCAGTGAGGTACGAACCCTGAGTGCTGCCTATACTCGTGCGTATGACCTCCATCGCCTCCTTACGCAAAAGCTACGAACGCGCCGAATTGAACGAAGACGCGTCGCACAGTGACCCCCTGCAACAGTTCGAGCAATGGCTGAATGAAGCCATCCAGTCCGAAGTACCCGAACCCAACGCCATGACGGTGGCCACGGTTGCCAGTAATCTGCGCCCCAGCACCCGCGTGGTTCTGATCAAAGGATATGACAAGCGCGGCATCACCTGGTTTACCAACTACGAGAGCCAAAAAGGCCAGGAGCTGGCGGGCAACCCGTTCGCCGCGCTGCAGTTTCACTGGGTGGAGCTGGAGCGGGTGGTTCGCATTGAAGGCGTGGTGGAAAAAGTGAGCGACGCCGAGAGCGACGAATACTTCCACAGCCGTCCGCTGGACTCCCGCATAGGCGCATGGGCCTCGCCGCAAAGCCAGGTAATTTCCGGGCGCGGCGTGCTGGTGGCCAACGCGGCCAAGTTTGGCGCCAAGTTTTTACTGCAACCGCCACGCCCACCGCACTGGGGCGGCTACCGGCTCAAGCCCGACAACTGGCAGTTCTGGCAGGGGCGCAAAAGCCGCTTGCACGACCGGCTGCGCTACACGCTGACACCGGGCGCCGGGTGGCTGCGCGAGCGATTGGCGCCTTGAAATGCGCCACCTAACCTGAGCAACCGTTGGATGGGTTCTCGGTCCTCTGATTCACAAACTCCACCAGGGCAAAGCTGCGCGCGACTCCCGTTCATCAATCACCGGCACCGGGAACGCAGGGTTGAGTTCCCCAAATTAAAAGATATTCTTCATGTCCAACTGAAGGTAGTCGCTCCATCGGCTAGGCGCTCTGCCACCCCAGTCAAGATGACTTGCACCCAGCATTCATACCCTCTTGGTACCCCTGCAAAATACGTTTGACCAGCTTCAACGGGGCATTGCGTACATATTCAGGCAGCCAAGCGGACGTATTGATGGAAAACGCTGCGGCCCAACGGGTGACAGGACGAAGCCACCTGGTTTTCTGAAGGAAACGTTCTTGTTGCGGTGTCATGGAGTGGATCATCCTTAAAGTAATGCAGCACCGGGGCACGCATTGGGCCTGGGATATTCGCAAGCGGGTTTCGAGCTATCGTTCATTCTACATACCCCATTGGGTATTTACTCTATCAGGCTTAATGATCACAGCAACACCTTGTGCGCTGCCTGCTTGATCGCCTTCGTCAGCCGCTGGGCTGACAGGGGTTCGCGCTCCCAGTGGTGCCAATACAGGGCGACATCCACCGCGCTGCCGGGCAACATCTCGTGCAACTCCAGTTTGCCCGGCCGCTCACCCAAGTACGGCACTGGCACCATGCCCCAGCCCAGACCGTTCTCCAGGGCGCACTCGAACGCGTCCACCGCAGGCACAAAATGGCGCGGATATTGCGGTGCCACCAGCTGGAAATGCTGAGCCAAAAAGTCGTCCTGCAAACCATCTTTGCGGTTGAAAATAACCGCTGGCGTGGCCAGCAACCGGTGCACGGACAACGCACCACTGCGGGTGTGGCACTTGGCGACCACCGCAGGTGCAGCCACACACCGGTAGCGCAAGACGCCCAGGGGTTCTGCCAGGCAACCCCGCATGGAGGTCTTTTGCGTGCTGACACAGCCCACCACATCGCCATTCTTTAACGACTCGTGGGTGTGGTCCTGGTCGTCAATCACTACGTCCAGCAGCATATGGTGCCGCGCAAGCAAGCCCGCCACTCCGGGCAAAAACCAGCTGGTTAATGAATCAGCATTCACCGCCACACTCAAGGTTTGCCACTGCAATGCCCCACCCGCAGCACCTTGGCCACGCCCGGTTTGCAGGCCGCCCAACAAGTCGGCTTCCATCATGCGCAGCTGTTTCACATGGGCTAGCAGCGCCTGCCCGGCCGGGGTTGCACGCACGGTCTTGCCGCGCACCAACAAACGCTGACCCAAGGCGGTCTCCAAGCCCTTGATGCGCAGTGAAATCGCCGGCAGCGTCAGACTCAGCGCTTGCGCCGCAGGTCCAAAGCCACCGTGCTCTAACACGGCCGCCAGTGCGTCCATTTGTTTGGCATCCAGCATCACGACTCCATGGTTAAAAATTTATTTATGAATGCAAGTTAAATTTAATTCTATTCAATTAAATTGAACCACAAGACATACTCAAGGCATCCCGTTCAAGCCAACCTGCGCCCAAGCGCACCCAAGACACCTATGCAAACGCTTTTACCTGTTCACGCCATGGCACCCGCGTTCTATGCGGGCCTGCTGCTCAGCCTGTCACTCATCATGGCCTTGGGGCCACAAAACGCCCATGTGATCCGCATGGGCTTGCTGGGCAAACACGTGTGGCTGACGGTGGGCCTGTGCATCGCGTCGGACGTGGCATTGATCGGGCTGGGCGTACTGGGCGTGGCGCAACTCGGAGACCTATCCACCACCGTTAAAAACATCTTGGTGGGTGGTGGCATCGTGTTTTTGCTGGTGTATGGCACACAGGCGTTCCAGCGCTTTCGCAGCGGCGCTCCGGTCAATCCCGTGGCCATGAACCCACAGGATTCGGGGCCCATGACCCGCCGCCAAGCCACCCTGGCCGCATTGGCATTTGCATGGCTCAACCCACACGCCTGGCTGGACACGGCGGTGCTGATCGGCACCGCCTCCATCGCGTGGGGCCACCCCGGCAACGCCGTGTTTGGGGTGGGGGCGGCCAGTGGCTCGGCGTTGTGGTTTGTGGGCCTGGGCTTGTGCGTTCTCGGGATGGGCCAACGCATGCAGTCCCCCGCAGCTTGGCGTGCCCTGGATGGACTGGTGGCTTTGATGATGTGGGGCACCGCCATCACGCTGGGATGGGACTTACTGGGGCTGTAGCAAGGGGAAGAACAGCTCCAAATCGTCCACCGGGCCTGGGCGCCCAAAGTAATAACCCTGAAAGTTATGGCAGCCTTCAATCAGCAAGAAATCGCGTTGTGCCAAAGTCTCAACCCCCTCGGCAATCACCATCATGCCCAGACTCCTGCCCAGCGCGACAGTGGCACGGATAATGGCGGCGTCCTTGGAATTCGTCAGCGCCTCGTGCAGAAACGACTGGTCAATCTTGAGCTGGTCCAGTGGCAACCGCTTAAGGTAGCTCAATGATGAATAACCCGTACCAAAGTCGTCTAGCGAAAACCCAACCCCTTTGGCCTTGAGCGCCAGCATCTTGCCAATGATGTCATCCACATCGTCCACCAACAGGCTCTCTGTCAACTCCAGTTTGAGCCGATGGGGCGGTGCACCGGCCAGGGCAATGGTGTCCAAAACTCCCTGCACAAAATTTTCACTGTGAAACTGCAACGCACTCACGTTGACCGAAATCGTCAGCCCTGCCGTATGCGGACTCGCACTCCAGGCTTTGAGCTGCTGGCAGGCAGTTTTTAGTACCCACTGCCCCAAGGGCAGAATCAAACGGGTTTCCTCGGCCAGGGGAATGAAATGCGCCGGAGACACCAAGCCGCGCCGTGGATGCTGCCATCGCACCAACGCCTCCGCACCCACCAAAATCCCCCGCATGTCTACCTGCGGTTGATAGAACAGCAAGAATTGTTCAGCCTGCAGCCCTTGGCGCAGGTCCGCTTCCAACTCGGCGCGAGCGGTCATGGCGGCCTGCATTTCGGGATCAAAAAAGCGCAACGTATTGCGACCGGCGTCTTTCGCTTGGTACAGCGCGAGATCGGCCCGTTTGAGCAGATCTTCCACCGAGTCACTGCTGCCACTAAACAACGTCACGCCCAAGCTGGCGCTGCTATGGTGGGTGACACCGTTGAGCAAATAGGGCTGCCGCAGTGACGCCAATATCTTCTCCCCCACCACCTCGGCCTGGGTCGCAGCGTCGGTTCGGCTGTCACTCAAATCCTGCAGCATGACCACAAACTCGTCTCCACCGAGTCGCGCCACCGTGTCGCCGTCGCGCACACAGGCGTCCAGTCGCTCGGCAACGTGTTGCAGCAAAAAGTCCCCCTGCGCATGCCCCAATGTGTCGTTGATGTTTTTAAAGTTATCCAGATCAATGAACAGTAGCGCCCCATTGTTCAGGTTACGCATGCTGCTTGCCACCGCGTGCTGCAGACGGTCGATGAGCAAACGCCGGTTGGGAAGTCTGGTGAGCGGATCGTAAAACGCGAGGTTTTTGATCTGGTCCTCTGCCGCCTTGCGGGCGGTGATGTCGGTGAGTGTGGAAACATAGTGGGTGACCGCATGGCACTCGTCTTTGACGCCGGTAATGGTGAGCCACTCAGGAAATATTTCGCCGTTCTTGCGGCGGTTCCATATCTCGCCCTGCCAGGATCCGAACTCCTCGACGGATGCACGCATCGCGGCATAAAACGCGGCGTCATGGCGCCCGGAGCTCAACAGACTGGGCCTCTGGCCAACGGCCTCCTGGGCCGAGTAGCCCGTGATTCGGGAGAAGGCTTGGTTCACCCGCAAGATGATGCCCTTGCCGTCCGTGATGAACATGCCTTCGTGCGATTCAAACGCGGTCGCTGCGATGCGCTGCTGCGACTCCAGCTGCTTGCGCCCGGTGATGTCTTCCTTGATCGCCAAGTAATGAATTACCTTGCCATTGGAATCGACGATAGGGGCAATCGTCGCCTGCTCCCAAAACAACGAGCCATCCTTGTGGCGATTGTGAAACTCACCCGCCCACACTTTTCCGGACGCCAGATCCGCCCACATAGCGTCTTCGTATTCCGTCGAGATCTCGCCGGAGGCCAGAAACCGGGTCTGCTTTCCGATAGTCTCTGCCGAGCTGTAGCCACTGACCCGCGTGAACATCGGGTTGACATACTGAATGGCTCCCGCAGGGTCAGAGATGACAATGGACACGGGAGATTGCTCCACCGCAGCCGACAAGGTGATGAGCGAATCCTCCGTCAACCGGCGCTTGGTGATGTCGGAAATGAAACCGTTCCACAGCACGGCACCATTTTTTAACTTCTGCGGTGCCGCGCTTCCCGACAGCCAACGCTCCGTCCCGTCATTCAGGCGCACGCGGTACTCCTGCTCCCACTGTGTCAATGTGTTGGCGGATTCGCGAATAGATGCGCGCACCCCAGGCGCATCATCGGGGTGGATCAAAGAAAAGACCCGCGCTGCGTCTTGATAAATATCCCCTGGACTGACGCCGTAAATTTCTCGCACGCCCTCACTGGCGAAAGGAAAGCTGGTCCGGCCATCCGTGTGCAGTAAAAATTGATACACCACGCCGGGCACCCGGCTCGTCATATTTTGTAAAAGCGCCAGCGCCTTGGCCTGCTCCAGTGAATGGCGACGCCGGACGACGGCATACCAAGACACCAACACCGCAATGAACAAGACAAACAAGCTCGCCATGGCGGCCTGGCGCTGCAAATCAGATGCGGTCTTCACGTGGTCGGCCAAAGCGTCACGGCTGTCTGCCCCAATGGCAATCAACATCGGGTAGGAAGCTAGCTTTCGGAAATGCAAGAGGCGATCAACCCCGTCGATCACGCCGGGCGATTGGTAAGTCCCCAAGTTCTGCCCTGCGGCAAGATAGGTAAACACCGGGCTTTTGGACAAGTCGCCACCAAATTGTTCCTGATTGCCCACGCGCCTCGCACGCACCGCGCCATCCATCCCAAACAAGGTCGCAACCCCTCGGTCCCCCAGTTCGAGTTCACCATAAAACTGCGTGAAATAGCCAGGATCCAGCGACACCACCACCACGCCAGCAAATCGACCGTCTTTGCCAGTCAAACGGCGCGAAAGCTGAATCGTCCACTGACCGGAAGCGCGACCAAGCACCGGGCGCGAGATGAACAATGCGTCCTTATCACCGGTCAAATGCACTTTGAAATGTTCACGGTCTGACAGATCAATGCGGCCCTCAAACGGCAGGGTGCTCAATTGCAGGATGCCCTTCGCGTCAATGACGGCGAGCTGAGCCAGAATTCGGGGATCAAACAGGCCTTGCTCGGCCATGAGTTGCAAATCGATTTGGCCGGAATGCGCCGCATATTCCCACTGCACTAGGCGCACAGCCAAGTCGACGCTTGAGAAGGTGCGCTCTGCGTGCTCTGCGCTCACCCGTGCGAGGTTAACGAGATCACTTTCGGCAGACGCGAGGGTGCGAACGCGATCGCTTTCGATCAGTGTGAGGTTTTGAATCCAGACTGCGGAAAATACCAGTGCCGCGATCAACCAGATAGCGAGGTGATGCGGCAGCTTGTGGCGGAATAGAGCAGAAAAACCCAAGGATTGGTTCGAAGTGGGCATAGAGATTGTGCGGAATCGTACCGCACAAGCGGCGCCAGGAACCCCTGCCAACCCTGACCCGGTTCGGGCTAGGGCAGCGTAATAGAACTACAGTCCAGCCGCTTTAGCGTCTTCGTCCATCTTGCGCTTGAAAAACATGCGGAACCACACGGCCATGCCCAGCATGAACGCAATGCCAGCCACACTCATGAGGCCGTAGTCAGTGGTAAAGAGATCGGTGAGCGCTTTCATGATGTCAACCCTTTTCAGTTACGGGAAGTGCAACACAACGCGCTTCCCAATAGCCATGTTACCCACTGGGGTATAGCAGGGGTTGACGTGGATCAAGCCCTATTGAGTTAGGTCGAAACCGCCGCAAACGACTCTGATTTCGACCAAACTACTTTACGCTCACCGCGTCATCAATGCGGTAATACAGCCCATAGGGGTCGTCTTGCAGCACTGCAAACCGCCCCTCCACCACCACTGCCTCCAGGGTGTATTTCACCGGGGTTTTAGTTTTGACCTCGACCATGCTCTCGGGACCACCGGGCACGCAAAATGAGCAGCTCAGGGGCACAGAACTCAACAAGAAGTGCTTCTGCTTCTCGCCCGGCTCCAGCGGCATCATGAAGCCCTGAATGCGTTGCTTTTTCTGATTCAACTCCTGCACCGTGGGCGGAAACACCGGCAGAATTCGGTTTTTTACCACCTTGGTCTTGACCGCAGTCAGCACCGACCAAGGCAAAACATCCGCACGCTCCTGCAAGGGGGCAAACGGGCTGTTGGGACTGTGCACCCCGGCACCGGTGCCACTGGGAACAGCGCCTCCCATCGGGGAACTCAGCTGGGCCAGTCCGGACAAGGGCAGTAGGCCAAGCGACAGCACGAAGACAAACGTTCGGCGTTGAATAGAAGCAGATTTCATAGGGCTCTCTCTCAATAGCCCCTATCTTAATGCTCGTGCTTCATGCCGCAAAACTTGCCAATGGCTAAGCCCTTGCACGCTGTCTGCAATTCCTTGTTGCACACGTCCTCGCCCTTGCCGGCTTCACGGCATTTGGCGGCGGCCTCATGCGCTGCGGCAATGGCACGGTGCCTGACGATGTCGGCCTTGGTTTCTTTGTCGGTCTCTGCTGCTATGGAAACAGTAGCTGCTTGCGCAATGAATACGAGGGCTAGAAGCATTTTTTTCATAAATTTCCTTGGGTTTGAAAGTACGATGGATTAACGGGATTGCAACAGACTCAACACACTCACACGGTAGGCGGCCAACGTGGGCAGAAATGCCGACGCCAGTGACACCCCCAGTGCCAGACAGGGCACCACTGCCAATTCACTCGGCCAGGCCAAGCCGCCGATGAGCAGAGAGTTGTCCAGCCGCAGCAGCCAGCCCAAGGCGGCAGCAAAGCCCTGCCCCAGCAGCAGCCCCAATATAGAGGCCAGAACGCCCATCCACAGGGCCTCGCACAGCAGCAGCGCCGCTACGCGCCGGGGCGGCGCGCCCAGCATGCGCAGTAAGGCCAGGTCGCCCGTGCGCTCGCGCACCGCGCTCCATAGCGCGATGAACACGCTCAAACCGGCAGTGAGCAGCAACACGCCAGCAAAGGCGCGCAGCACGTCGGTGCCCAGGCCCAGCATATTGAGCAGGCGGGTAATTTCCAGCGCAGGCGCTGCGGCCTGCATCTCGGTGCTGGTGTTGATATAGCGCGGAAAACTCATGGCTGCCATGGGCGTTTTGTAGTGGATGAGCGCCATGGTGACTTCGCGCTCTTCTTCCATGACCTTGCGGTCTTCGTCGTCCACCGCGGTGTAGTCTTCGTGCACTTTCCACACGGATGCTGTGTCGGTCAGCACCAAGCGGTCCAGCACGCTGCCGCTGGGGGCCAGAATGCCGATCACCACAAAGGTGCTGTCGCCATGCACATGCCCGCCCGTGCCCAAACCATGCGCACCCACAAAGGTGTTGCCTACAACCAAGCCCAACTTGGTAGCGGCGGTTGCGCCCACGACCACCTGCATGGGCGCATCCCACAACCTGCCCTGTGCCAGCGTGGCCCCGTAGTGGTGGATGTAGGCGTGCGAGGTGCCCACAATGCGAAAGCCACGCAGGTTGTCGCCCAGGCTGATGGGGATAACGCTTTCCACCATGGGGTGTTTTTGCAGCGCCTGCACCGCCTTGAGCGGCACGTTGCCCGGTGGCACGTCGATATGAAACACTCCCGAGAGAATGAGCTGCATGGGGCTGCCTTTGGCACCCACCACCACGTCAATCCCGGCTAGGTCGCGCTCAAACGCCCTATTTAGCTGGTGGC
>CAJASG010000562.1 GCA_903944555.1 uncultured beta proteobacterium | reverse complement strand
CCACAGCGCAAGTCCGACACCCAGGCCCCAATAGTCGGGGGCCGCATAACTTGACCAAATCTCGCCCATGGTGTTGGGCGTCTTGGGGTCACGCGAACGGTCATAGCCCACAAAACCGACGATTTTGTCGCCATTGAGTGCCACTTGCACATGGGGTTCGCTGTACTCGATCGCTTCGCGCCAGTAGCCCAAGCCCTTTTCGACCGCAAACTTTGCGATTTGGTCATCGGCAACGATGTCTTTGAATGCTTCGCGCAAGGTAACGCTGTAGAGATCGGCGATGGCTTTGGCATCGCGCATGGTGGCGGGACGAACGGGGAAGGTAATCGTGCTGGACATGTCTGGGAATGGGCCTGAACCGGAATATTGAAAAATTGGAGGTAGATTGTCGCCGCAAACCCTTTGCGCGCCTCCAGACGCCTTTCGGCGTCGAATCGGCCATTGGGCGGGGCGAGTTTGATATAAACAGACTCTGCACCCCAAATCCAACAAGGCGACTCCATGCACCGAAGATTCCCCCCCAACCGGAGCGCTGCGGTGAACGCCTTGATGATCCACCCCACGGTCGCGCAATGAGCCAGTTACCCCGCCGTAAAAAGTTCCAGTTGATTGCCCGCCCGCAACGGCTGTCCGTGGCCATTGGCCGGACTGAGCAAGACCTGATCGTAGATGGCTACGCGCCCGCCCAGATGATTGAGGATCTGCGCAAGTACCAAGCGGAATTGGAAATTCAGAACAAGGCCTTGCGCTACAGCCAGCAAGAAGCGGAAGGAGCGTCCGAGCGTTTCGCCACGCTGTTTTCCAACGTGCCGCTGGCCCTGATGGTGGTGGACGAAGAAGGCCTGGTGCTGGCCAGCAATTCGATGGCGTTGCGGCACTTTCAGCCTTTGGAAAGTGATCCGCCACTGCATTTTCTGCTGCCCTTCATTAGCGCGCAGCACACCGATGAGGTGGCCGTTTCTTTCCTGAGTGCCAAGTCTGATGGCACTAGTGAAGTCAATGAAGTCGTATTTCTGGCGGGCTCCAACGGGGTCTTCACCGGCGATCTGCACATTGCCCGCATTGAGAATCCGCAAAACGAGTTGGCGCACTTTATCTGCGCCATCATTGACCAAGGCCCCCTCTTGGCACAGCGCCAGGCATTGCAAGAGAGTGCCTCAATTTTGCGGCAACGCAATGAAGACTTGCTGGTGAGCGAAAACCGCATGGCGGCGATTATCAATTCGTCACTGGATGCCATTTTGTGTATTGACGAGAAGCAGTGCATTACGGTCTTCAACCCTGCGGCGACCGCCCTGTTTCAGTGTCCGCCGGAACAAGCACTTGGCAGTCGACTAGGGCGTTTTTTGCCCGAAGTGGAACGGGCGTTGGAAAGCGACAAGGTTCCCGTCCAAGCCATGCTGGGCGAATTTCAGGCCACAACCCAGCAGGGTGGTGCCATTTTTGTAGAAATCAGCGTCTCATTTGAGCGGCGTCTTAAGAGCCGCCCGCCCTTGCAGCATGCTGAGTTAACAGAAAAAGAATGGCGCGCCGAGAATGGCCTGCACGGGGCAGTGACCACTATCTTCGCGCGGGACCTGACGGCAAAGAAACTGGCAGAAACACAGCGGGTCGCGCTCGAAACACAATTGCGAGAGTCCCAAAAAATGCAGGCCGTCGGCACCATGGCAGGTGGCATTGCGCACGATTTCAACAACATTCTGAGTGCCATTCTGGGTAACGTGGACTTGGCCAAGCAGGACACGGCGTCCGACTCAGCCGCACTGCCAAGTCTGCAAGAAATCGACAAGGCGGGGCGGCGTGCCCGTGATCTGGTGCGCCAGATCCTGACCTTTAGCCGCAACGAGCAACCCAAGCGCGTGCCCATTCAACTGGCGGAAGTGCTGCATGAAACCGCCCGCCTGGTCAAAGTCACACTGCCACCACTGGTGACGCTGCAAGTGATTGCGCCCAAGGACGGAGAGTCGGTGTTGGCCGATGCAACCCAGGCTGAGCAGGCGCTGTTGAATCTGTGCACCAACGCCATTCTGGCCGTTGGCACGGAGCGCGGTTCGGTCACCATGGAACTAGGTGCGGCCGAGTTGGGTAAGCCGGACTGCGACCGCATCGGCTTACCACCGGCGCGGTATGTGACGCTGACCGTGCGCGACACGGGCAACGGCATGTCCGCGGTCACGCTGGAGCGTATTTTTGAGCCATTTTTCACCACCCGGCAGGTGGGCCAGGGCACGGGTCTGGGGCTATCTGTGGTGCACGGCATCATGCAGACCCACCAGGGCGGTATTGATGTGCAAAGCGCCCCGGGCCAAGGCAGCGTATTCACACTGTATTTCCCGACCACACAGGAAAAGGTTGCCATTACCCAAGAGCCCGTGGCCGCGACCCCGGTGCACGGCAAGGGGCGCCACGTCATGTATGTGGATGACGACCAGGCCTTGGTGTTTCTGGTGACCCGTGTGCTGACGCGCAAGGGTTTTGTGGTCACCGCCTTCACCGATCCGCGCGAGGCGCAGGCCGCCTTGCAAGCCGACGCCATGGCCTTTGACCTGCTGGTCACGGACTACAACATGCCGGGCTACAGCGGCATCGACTTGCTGCGCGAAGCCAAAGTGATCCGCCCCGATCTGCCGGTGGCCTTGGCATCCGGCTACGTGACACCCGAGATTGAAGAAAGCGCCATGCAAAACGGTGCCAGCGCACTCATCTACAAACCCAACGATGTCAATGAGCTGTGTGAAACCGTGCAGCGCCTGATTGCGGACAACGATGCCCGCTGAACCGCTGTCTGCGGCCAGTGGGCTTGCGGTGGTTTATGTGGACGATGCGTTCGTGGTCTTGAACAAGCCCTCGGGCCTGCTGTCAGTGCCGGGGCGTGGCCCCGACAAGCAGGATTGTCTGAGCAGCCGGGTCCAAGCCCACTTTGCGGATGCCTTGGTCGTGCACCGCTTGGACATGGCAACGTCCGGTCTGCTGGTGATGGCCCGAGGAGCGCTGGCACAGCGGCGCCTGAACGACGCATTTGCCCAAAGGGTTGTGCATAAGCGTTACCTCGCCTGGGTCAGCGGGCAACTGGAGACCCCCGGTGACGATTGGCGGGAGATTGATTTGCCCATCATTGTGGATTGGCCCAACCGGCCTCTTCGGGTGATTGACCATCAACGCGGCCAAGCCAGCGTCACACGGGTGCGTGTGCTGCAACACGACGCCACACGCAATCGCACATTGGTGGAGCTGGAGCCCGTCACCGGGCGGTCTCACCAGCTTCGGGTGCATCTGCAGGCCATTGGTCATCCAATTTTGGGGGACGCCCTGTACGCGCCCGCGGCCGAAGCAGCCATGGCACAGCGTTTGCAGTTGCACGCCTGCAATTTGGCATTTCCGCACCCCATAACAGGAGCGCTGATCCACTTCGAATGCGGCGCTGATTTTTGAACTATTCCCCCACGCAGAGCGAGGTGCCACGCGTTGTCACAGCTAGCGCCTAAAATGGTGTGGTGACTACTATTTTGAACGCCGACCTCCACTGCCACTCTGTGGTTTCTGACGGAACCCTCACCCCGGAGGCTCTGGCCGCCCGCGCGAGCGCCAACGGAGTGCAACTATGGGCGCTGACCGACCACGATGAAATTGGTGGCCAGCAGCGTGCCGCAGCAGCGGCCAAGTCACATGGCATGAAATACCTGACCGGAACAGAGATTTCCGTCACGTTCCTGAACCAAACGGTGCACATTGTTGGCCTGGGTTTCGATGCCGAGAACCAGGCGCTGAAAGACGGCTTGCGCCAGACACGCGGTGGGCGTGAGCAACGCGCCATGGAAATGGCGGACGGCTTGGCCAAAGTTGGCATCAAAGACGCCTATGCCGGAGCCCTGAAGTTTGTTGGCAACCCGGAATTGATCTCCCGCACCCATTTCGCCCGTTTTCTGGTGGAAAGCGGCGTGTGCAAAGAGACCAATGAAGTTTTTAGAAAATAT
>CAJASG010000561.1 GCA_903944555.1 uncultured beta proteobacterium | reverse complement strand
GCGCCACTGCTGACAAAATTTTGTTGCGCCAACTCCTGGTAGCGACGTGCCGCGATGGCGGCCAATTCTTTGCGCGCGGCCGCATCGGCCGTTTGTGCATCTGCCGCCGCAATCACACTGGCGGCACGGGCAACCGATGCATCCAATGCGCTCAGGCGGTTGTCCAGATCCACGGGGTCCATCTCGGCCAGCAACTGACCGGCCTTAACCGCGTCACCCACATCCACCAGCACACGCAGCACGCGACCCGCCGCCGTAGGACCCACGAAATAACTGCGCCGCGCCTCCACGGTTCCGATGCCATACAGGGCTGGGGTCAGAGTGCCCTCGGTCACCTGCACCACCGTTACACGAACGGGCGCCAGCGGACCGGCGCGCATCACCACAAAAACGACCGCGGCGATGAGCAGCACACCCAGAAAAGCCAACGCCATGACTTTTGAAGAAGGAGTTTTGAGTTTCATGATGAGGTACGAATACTGCGCACATAGAGGTCAAAGACACGAGGTGCGTGCTCACGCATACTGGCAATGTGGTCGCTGAGCATGGATTGCATGACCAGCCCCTGGACGATGCCGATCAGCAAAGTGGCTGCGGCCGCAATGTCCAGCGCTGCATCTGCTTCACTGCAGCGCACCGCGTCGCCCAGCAGGCGGAGCAGCAGTTGGCGGTAGCCCTGCATCAGGCCGCGCACCTGCTGCTTGACGGCGGAGTCCTGCGACTGCTGTAGCTCATGAAATATCACGCGCGGCACACCTGGGTGGGTGACCACAAAATCCACATGCGCATCAAACACGCAACGCAACGCGTCCAAGGGCGACCGCGACCTCTCAGCCGCGTCATTGAGTGCGCGCAGCAGGTGGTCCGTGACCCATACCATGACCGCCAGCCAGATCGCGTCCTTAGTCGAGAAATGCTTGAACAACGCACCCTGGCTCAGACCCATGGCCTGGGCCAGATCGTTGGTGGTGATACTCGCCGGGCTGCGGTCTTGCGCCAAACGCAGCGCGACCGCCACAATTTCGGCCTGTCGGGCCTCAGTGGGTAAACGGGTAGCCAAGGGTTGCATAAGCGCTTGTTAATTATTGGTAAGTATTTAATTACTTACCAATACTACTTCAGTTACGACACCCTGTCAAAACCAAGCAGTTAACGACGTCCCGGTGCTCAGAGTTTCTTTTGTAGAAACTGCGCGTTTCCCATGGCAGGGTCCAGTTGGTAACTGGCAAAACCTACTCGTTTGTACAGGCGCAACGCGCCCACGTTGCCTTGCAGAACTTCAAGAGTGAGTTTGCAGGCCCCGCGTTCGCGTGCAATGTCCTCCACCAGTGCCAGCATGCGCTCGGCAATGCGCTGGCCGCGAAAACCGTCCAGAACCGCAACGTCATGCACGTTGACCAAGGGTTGGCACGCAAAGGTCGAGAAACCCTCAAAACAGTTGACCAAACCGACGGGCTCCTTATCGTCCACACCCGTGAATGCCAGCACGCTGAAGGCTTGGGAACGGGCAACCAGGCTGGCCACCAGATTGGCTTTGGCGAATGCACTCAAGGCTTCTGCACCCCCCATGGGGTCACGGGCATAGGCGTCCAACACCGTGACAAGCGCCTGCGCATGGTCGGGGTTGGCATAGTCGGCACGGCACACACGGACCAGGTTCATATCGTTCATCATCAATCTCGTAGTGTGTTGGCAATGCGTTCTGCACAGGCTTTTGCCTGGTCCGCGTCTCTGGCCTCCACCATCACGCGCACCAATGGCTCGGTACCGCTGGCGCGAATCAGCACACGGCCAGCCTCCCCCAACTCAATTTCAACGGCCAGGGTAGCTGCGGCCAAATCGGGGTTGGTCTTCCAGTCCTGACCGGGTTTCAGGCGGACATTGATCAGTATTTGCGGGAACAGCGTCACGTCTGCAAGTAATTCGGCCAACGTCAGACCACTGCGCATACAGGCCTGCAATACCTGCAGGGCCGACACAATGCCGTCGCCCGTGGTGTGCTTGTCCAAGGCCAGCAGGTGACCAGAGCCCTCCCCACCCAACAGCCAGCCGCGTTTCTCCAGCTCTTCCAGCACGTAGCGGTCACCCACCTTGGCGCGCACCAGCTCGACCGCTTTGGCTTTCAAGGCGATTTCCACCGCCATATTGGTCATGAGCGTTCCCACCACACCGGGCACCGCTTCACCGACGCGTTTGCTGACGGCAGCTCCTCCGCGCGACAGCCGCTCCTTCACCATCAAATACAAGATCTCATCGCCATTGAACAGTCGGCCCTCGGAATCCACCAGTTGCAGCCGATCGGCATCGCCGTCCAGCGCCACGCCATAGTGCGCTCCGTGCGCCTTGACCGCCGCCACCAAAGCCTGCGGATGGGTGGCTCCCACTTCGTGGTTGATGTTCAAACCGTCCGGCGCACAGCCAATGGGGATCACTTCCGCGCCCAGTTCATGAAACACCTTGGGAGCAACCAGGTAGGCCGCACCATGCGCGCCATCCACCACAATCTTCACCCCTTTGAGCGTCAAATCGTTGGAGAACGTGCTTTTGCAGAATTCGATATAGCGCCCGGACGCATCATCCAGCCGGCGTGATTTGCCCAAATGGGCAGACTCGGCCCACACCGGTGGCTGCTCCAGCGCCGCTTCAACCGCCAACTCCCACTCGTCGGAGAGCTTGGTTCCCTTGGCACTGAAGAACTTGATGCCATTGTCGGCAAATGGGTTGTGGCTGGCGCTGATCACCACGCCCAATGAGGCCCGTAGCGTGCGGGTCAAATACGCAACGCCCGGGGTTGGCAAAGGGCCCAAAAGCACCACATCGACACCAGCGGAGTTAAACCCGCTTTCCAACGCACTCTCCAGCATGTAACCCGATATACGGGTGTCCTTGCCAATCAACACCGTCGGTCGCGCTTCGGTCTGCTTGAGCACCCGGCCTACCGCGTGTGCCAGCCGCAGCACAAAGTCCGGAGTAATGGGGGCCTGCCCCACCGTTCCGCGAATTCCATCGGTTCCAAAATACTGACGTGTCATGTCCTCACCCTTTTTATTGAAATAACGTTTTGCCAAAGCTTATTGCAAAGTGGCGGCTGGCTTGCTGGCATTCACGGCCATCAACACTTTAAGCGCCTGCACCGTCTCATGGACATCGTGCACCCGCACCACACTGGCACCTTGCTGCACCGCCAGCACCGCCGCGACCACGCTGGGCACCATACGGTCTTGCACACCCAAGGTGGCAACAGCCCCCAATGACCGCTGCGTTATCGCCGCCAAGGTCGATTTGCGCGACCAACCAGCCAGCAGCGGGTACCCCAAGCACAGCAACTCATTCTGGCGTGCCAGCAGCGAAATGTTTTGCGGCACCGTCTTCCCAAACCCAATGCCAGGATCAACACAAATACGAGTCTTATTGACCCCTAAGCCGCGCAGATATTGCGCAAGCAGCTCTAAAAATGATAGCACCTGTGGCACCACATCGCCCTCCATGGGAGTAAGCTGCATGGTCTGAGGCTCGCCATGCATATGCATCAAACACACCCCGCAACGGGGATGTGTCGCGACCACTGTTTGTCCGGACAAGCCATCTGACGGGTCACGCCACCGCAGCGCCCACACATCATTGATGATGTCTGCGCCCAAATCCAGCACAGCCTGCATCACCTGGGGCTTGTAGGTATCCACCGACACAGGCACACCCAAAGTCACCGCGTGCCGTACCACCGGCAGAACCCGGGCCAGCTCCTCCTCCACTGGCAATGCCAATGCACCCGGCCGGGTGGATTCCCCGCCGATGTCCAGAATACTGGCGCCGTCCTTCAGGAGTTGTTCACAGTGCCGCATGGCGGCCTCATGCGACGCATGCAAGCCGCCGTCCGAAAAAGAGTCAGGGGTGACATTGACGATGCCCATGACTTTGGGCAGCGTCAAATCAATGAGGTAGCGACTGGTTTGCCAATGCATGGTGTGTTTCATTTAAAAACAAAACGGGGCACAAGGCCCCGTTTTGTCTATCGTTGGTCAATCAAGCCGCTGTGTGTGCAGGTTCTGTTGCCACTGCCGCCGCCGCACCGCCACTGTCGCCGCCGCCAGCACTGGGCGTGCGGGGAGACCAGTCCTTTGGCGGACGCGGCTCCTTACCCGCCATGATGTCGTCCAACTGGTCGCTGTCAATGGTTTCCCACTCCAGCAAAGCCTTGGCCATGACATGCATCTTGTCCTTGTTGTCCTCAATCAATTTACGCGCCAGCGCGTACTGCTGATCAATAATGCGGCGCACCTCGGCATCCACTTTTTGCATGGTTTGCTCGCTCATGGTGGTGGTCTTGGTGACTGAACGGCCCAAGAACACTTCACCTTCATTTTCGGCGTACACCATTGGGCCTAAGGCGTCGGTCATGCCATAGCGGGTCACCATGTCGCGGGCGATATGGGTGGCGCGTTCGAAATCGTTGCTGGCGCCCGTAGTCATCTGGTTCATGAAGACTTCTTCGGCAATACGTCCACCAAACAGCATGCTGATCTGACTGAGCATGTATTCACTGTCGTAGGAGTAACGGTCTTGTGCGGGCAAACTCATGGTCACACCCAAAGCACGACCACGGGGAATGATGGTGACCTTGTGCACCGGATCGCATTTGGGCAGGGCTTTTCCGATCAGGGCGTGCCCGGCTTCGTGATAAGCCGTGTTCTTACGCTCCGACTCCGGCATCACCATGCTCTTGCGCTCAGGACCCATCAGGATCTTGTCTTTGGCTTTCTCAAAATCCTGCATTTCGACCACGCGGGCGTTGCGCCGCGCAGCCATCAAGGCCGCTTCATTGCACAAATTGGCCAAATCGGCACCCGACATACCAGGTGTGCCGCGTGCAATCACACCGGGGCTGACGTCCTGGCCCAATGGGACCTTGCGCATATGCACATTGAGAATTTGCTCACGACCACGGATATCCGGCAGCGTCACGTAGACCTGACGGTCAAAGCGACCTGGGCGCAACAAAGCAGCATCCAAAATATCGGGGCGATTGGTCGCCGCCACCACGATCACGCCGACGTTGGTCTCAAAGCCGTCCATCTCCACCAGCATCTGGTTGAGGGTTTGCTCCCGCTCGTCATTACCGCCACCCAAGCCGGCACCGCGCTGGCGACCAACTGCGTCAATTTCATCGATGAAAATGATACTAGGGGCGTTTTTCTTGGCATTTTCGAACATGTCGCGGACCCGGGATGCACCCACGCCGACAAACATTTCGACAAAATCAGAACCGGAAATGCTGAAAAACGGCACCTTGGCTTCGCCAGCAATCGACTTGGCCAGCAAGGTCTTGCCGGTGCCCGGAGGGCCGACCAGCAGCAAGCCACGGGGAATACGGCCACCGAGCTTCTGGAATCTAGCCGGGTCCTTCAGGAAGTCCACGACCTCCTTGACTTCTTCCTTGGCCTCGTCACAACCGGCCACATCGGCAAAAGTCACCACATTGGTGTTCTCATCGAGCAAACGGGCTTTACTCTTGCCAAAGCTGAACGCGCCACCCTTTCCGCCGCCCTGCATCTGGCGCATGAAATACACCCACACGCCGATCAAAAGCAGCATCGGGCCCCAGCTCACCAGGAGGGTCATCAACAGGGAGCCTTCTTCGCGGGGCTTGACGTCGAACTTGACACCATTGCTTATCAAATCACCCACCAAGCCACGGTCCAGATAGGTGGCCGTGGTTTTGATCTTACGGTCGTCAGTGGTAACGGCCAAAATTTCAGTACCGCCCTGACCTTCCTGGATCAACGCGCTTTTGATGCGCTTGGCGCGCACCTCCTCCAGGAAATCGGAGTACCCAAGCGTCCCCGCCCCGGCCGTGCCGCGCGAGTCAAATTGCTTGAAAACGGTGAAGAGCACGAGCGCAATCACCAACCACACTGCAATTTTCGAAAACCACTGATTATTCAAGCGAAGCTCCAATATGGGCGCAATAAGAAATACTTGGCCTACTTTTGTTCCATTTTAGGCGTTTCAAGATGCCTGGTCCGTTATTTTCGTGAAATCGGCCACAGTCTTCACAGGGATTTTGGTGCATCAGCCTTCAGGTGGATGCCGACCAGAAAAATTTCGGATGAACGGCCTCGAGACGCTTTGGGTTTGAACAACTTCACCACCTCAAACGCCGCCTTCATCCGCTTGAGCACCGAGTCATAAGTACCGCCGTGAAAGGCTTTGACGACGAGCGACCCTTGTGGCTTCATGTGGTTCTGCGCGAATTCAATCGCCAATTCAATCAAATGCTCGACCCGTGCGGCATCCGCTGAGGCAATACCCGACAGATTAGGCGCCATATCTGACACCACTAAGTCTGCCTGACGTGACGCCAAGACCTGCGTCAACTTATCCAATACCTCGGTTTCCCGAAAATCGCCCTGAATGAAGTGCACCCCTTCAATGGGCTCCATCGCCAGCATGTCCAAAGCGATGATGGTGCCATTCAAATCCCCGACAGCAGCCCCTTGCGGCGACATGCGACGCCGCGCATATTGGCTCCAGGCCCCTGGAACACTGCCCAAATCCACCATCAGGTGGCCGGGCTTGATCAGATTCAAGGCCTCATCAATCTCCTTGAGCTTGTAGGCCGCGCGTGCCCGATAGCCCTCGCGGTGGGCCAATTTGACGTAAGGATCATTGATGTGGTCGTGCAGCCAGGCCTTGTTGACCTTTTTGCCTTTGCTAGGAGTTTTCATTACACCGATAATAGCGGTATGCCTCAAATTCAACTGACACCCGCCCAGCGCAAAGATCACCGCGCCGAAGCCCACCACCTTGACCCCGTCGTAATGGTAGGGGGCGACGGACTTACTGCCAACGTCAAAAAGGAAATCGATGCAGCCCTGAACGCCCACGGGCTGATCAAGGTTCGCGTTTTTTCTGATGACCGCGCCGCACGCGAAGCCATGTTCCAGATCCTGGCTGGCGAATTGAACGCCGCACCTATCCAACACATCGGCAAGCTGCTGGTGCTGTGGCGCCCCAAAGTGGAAAAAGAAAAAACACCGGACGAGGGCCGCATGGCGGGTCCACGCGATGTCAAGGTGCTGAAGTACAGCAAACGTGCCGGCCAGCGTCCCGAGGTCAAAACCCTGCGGGTGCTCGGCAACCAGCGCCTGACCGCGGGTGGAAACGTCCGTCGTGCCAAGCCCAAACCCAAAGCCAGCATCAAGAAACGCAGCCAAACCTGACGTATTGAAACATTGCAGGGCAAAGTGATGCTGTGCATCGCTCTGCCCTGAAAGGATCAAGCAGGTCGGCGAACCAGTTTCCCAAAGACCACTGCCGTGCAAAGCCATTGCGCAAGGTACATGACGCTGCCGACACGGTGCCACACGGCCAGGTTATCCCGCGCCACGATGTGCGGAGCAACGCCGAACTCAACCAGCAAAGCCAAGAGTAAGCCAGCCGCTACAAAAACAGTAGCTGCTTGCGCAGTATCCACGGGGGTTAACTGCCGATTTGACCTAAATATTATTAGCAAAACCATTCCACAGGCAGTAGAAATTGCCGTCTGCATGGTGAACAGTTTCGCAGCCATACCACCGGCCATGGCCGGACTGGGCAGGTGCACAAACAGCATTGGGACCACAAAAAACCCCAGTGTGCTCAGGCTGCCCCACCACACCGCCGCCACCCACAGCGGCAGGGCTCGCATAGCGTCAGACGTAGGACACCTCTATGACCTCATAGGACTTGACGCCACCCGGCGCTTTGACCTCGACCGAGTCGCCTTCTGATTTGCCGATGAGGGCACGGGCAATAGGGCTGCCAATATTCACCAGGCCCAGCTTGATATCCGCCTCGTCTTCTCCCACGATCTGGTAGATCACCAGCGTGCCAGAGTCTTCGTCTTCGAGCTTGACCGTGGCACCAAACACCACCCGCCCTTCGGCGTGGAGTTCCGTTGGATCGATGATCTGGCAGGTGGATAACTTGCCCTCCACCTCCTGAATGCGCCCTTCAATAAACCCTTGACGGTCTTTGGCCACTTCGTACTCGGCGTTTTCGCTCAGGTCGCCTTGCGCGCGCGCCTCGGCAATGGCGTTAATGACCCAAGGGCGATCCACGGTCTTGAGTTTGTGCAGCTCCGCCTTGAGCAATTCAGCGCCGCGCTTGGTAATGGGAATGGTAGCCACGTACTGCTCCGTTGATATTTTGGGTGTTATACAAAAGGAAACCGCCGAACGTTACCGTTCGGCGGTTAGCAAGGATGAATTATGCCGTGATTGTCAGTGGGACTTCAAGCGGCAACCAACTGCGCGTGCATTTCCTGTATGGAAATGACATCCAGGTTGTCCAGGTGACGCATACCCTGCACCGCAGCCTCCGCACCGGCAATAGTGGTGAAGGTGGTGACCCGTGCCATCAGCGCCGACGTGCGGATCTGGCGTGAATCGGCAATGGCATTGCGGCGCTCTTCCACTGTGTTGATCACCAAGGCAATTTCGTTGTTCTTGATCATGTCGACGATGTGGGGGCGGCCCTCGGTCACTTTGTTAACCACGGTACACGCCACACCGGCGGCATTGATGGACGCTGCGGTGCCCTTGGTTGCCAGCACGCTGAAGCCCATAGACGCCAAAGCCCGCGCGACCTCAATCGCCCGTGGTTTGTCGTTGTTCTTCACCGTCAGGAACACCTTGCCTTCACGCGGCAATTTGGTACCGGCGCCAATCTGGGATTTGACGAAAGCTTCGCCAAAGGTTTTACCCACACCCATCACTTCACCGGTCGACTTCATTTCGGGTCCGAGGATGGTGTCCACACCGGGGAACTTAACGAAGGGGAACACCGCCTCTTTGACGCTGAAATACGGTGGAGTCACTTCCTTCGTAATGCCCTGCGACGCCAGCGACTGACCGACCATGCAACGTGCCGCCACCTTGGCCAACTGGATGCCGGTCGCTTTGGACACAAAAGGCACGGTGCGGGAAGCACGAGGGTTCACTTCCAGCACGTAAATGACGTCTTTGCCATCGATGTTCTGAATGGCGAACTGTACGTTCATCAGGCCCACCACATTCAAGGCTTTGGCCATGGCTGCAGTCTGGCGTTTGATCTCCGTCACCGTCTCGGCGCTGAGGCTGTACGGAGGCAACGAACAGGCCGAGTCGCCGCTGTGCACACCAGCTTGCTCAATGTGCTCCATCACGCCGCCAATGAAGGTGGCGCCTTCGACACCATCCGAACCCGAATCACGGATGCAATCCACGTCGCACTCGATCGCGTCGTTCAAGAAGCGGTCCAGCAGCACGGGGGAGTCATGGCTGACCTTGACCGCTTCGCGCATGTAACGCTCCAGGTCGCGCTGCTCGTGCACGATTTCCATGGCGCGGCCACCCAGCACATAGCTGGGGCGCACGACCAGGGGGTAGCCCAGTGCCGCGGCTTTCTCCAGCGCTTCTGGCTCGGTGCGAGCCGTGGCATTGGGCGGCTGGCGCAACTTCAACTCATGCAGCAGTTTTTGGAATCGCTCACGGTCTTCGGCTGCGTCGATCATGTCGGGAGAAGTGCCAATGATGGGCACGCCGTTGGCTTCCAGATCGAGTGCCAACTTCAAAGGTGTTTGACCACCGTACTGCACGATGACGCCAACCGGCTTTTCCTTGTCCACGATTTCCAGCACGTCTTCCAGCGTAAGCGGCTCGAAGTACAGGCGGTCCGAGGTGTCGTAGTCGGTGGACACGGTTTCGGG
>CAJASG010000560.1 GCA_903944555.1 uncultured beta proteobacterium | reverse complement strand
CTCGAAGGCCGCACACTGGAGCAAAAGAAAAAGCTGGTGGAAGAAATCACCCGTGTTAGCGTGGAAGTGTTGGGTGGATCGCCGGACTCCGTGGACATCCTGATCGTCGATGTCAAACGCGAAAACTGGGCCACCGGCGGCAAACTCTGGACCGAACCGCACGCCTGATCGACCGTCCCATTGGCACCACGCCGCTTGAGAAAACGCAAAACCCTGCAAACAACAGGGTAAACTGTTTTCATGTGCCAATTGCTTGGAATGAACAGTCACCTGCCCGCCAGCCTGACTTTGAGTTTTACCGGATTTTCGCAGCGCGGCGGCTGTACCGACCACCATTCCGATGGCTGGGGTATTGCCTTCTTCGAGAGCGACGGCCAGCTACCGGGTAAAGCGGCGCGCTACTTTGTCGACAAGGAAAGCGCGTCCACCTCGCCCATCGCGCAGATGCTGCGCACCTACCCGATCAAGAGCCACAACGTGGTGGCCCACGTGCGCAAAGCCACGGTGGGCGCGGTCACACTGGAAAACTGCCACCCATTTGTGCGTGAACTGTGGGGGCGGTACTGGTTCTTTGCCCACAATGGTGATCTGAAGGACTTTCATCCCCCGCTGCACGGCAGCTTCAAGCCCGTGGGTAGCACCGACAGCGAACTGGCCTTTTGCTGGCTGCTGCAGGAACTCAACAAGTCCCACGCTGGCGCACCCTCCATCGAGGAGTTGACCAAAACCATTGCGGAACTGGTCCCACGCATTGCCAAACACGGCACCTTCAATTTTTTGCTGAGCAACGGCCAAGCCCTGTGGGCGCATGCCAGTACCAAACTGCATTACGTATTGCGCCAGCACCCGTTCACCGAGGTGCGCCTAAAAGACGAAAACATCACAGTGAATCTGGCCGAACTCAACGGCCCCGAAGACCGCCTGGCCATCATCGTCACCGAGCCACTGACCACCAACGAAGACTGGGTGGCCATGGCACCCGGCGAGATCAAGGTGTTTGTCGACGGCAGCCCGCTGCCCTGAGCGCTGGCTACCCGGGCGGGCTACGTCGTACCCGGATAGACCTTTGGGACCTTAAGGGCGGCAGCCGAGTTGGCCTTTTTTACCATTCTCAAAATACGTCAAATCGCCAGCACAGGCGGGCTTGGCGTCCGGCAATGCGCTGCCAGGCTTGGCCGAGCAGGCAAAAGCCCCGGTCTTGGCATTGAAGGACTTGGGCACCAGTTTCCACTTGTCAGGACACACGGTCGCAGCAGCAGGTTTGGCGCTTGTTTTTGCAGTGCCTTCCACTTTAAGCAAAAACGCCTTTTCGCCACCACCGCAATTGGGGTGGTTTTGCACATTGCGTCCACCCAAGGTGATGGTGTAGCCACCAGGTTTGGCGTAGGTGTGCTGGAAGGTAAATGGGCCGGATTTTTGGGTATCGCTTACCCCATCCACATCCGCACTGCCGTCACCGAAGGACACCACAAAGCCGCAGTAATTGGCATTGATAACGTCCACATTCGCAGTGATGGTGACGGGCTCCCCGGTTTTAGCCGGCTGCGGGCTGGCAGAGATGGCCCCCAGCACCTGCGCTTGTGCGCCGGACATCAATGTGACGCCAATTGCCAGAGTGGCGGCGAGAGATTTCAATTGCATGTTCAACTCCTTGTGTAAAAAATAGCACGACTATCGAGGGACCAGGCTACAGCGGCATTGTGCGCGCTAGCGCGGCACAGCGCGGACACCCGCTTCCAGCGCATCCACAAACATGGCGGCCACATCGAAGCCGGTTTGGTCAAAAATTTCCTGGAAGCAGGTCGGGCTGGTCACGTTGATTTCGGTGAGCGAGTCGCCAATCACATCCAACCCAACCAGCAGCAGGCCGCGGGCGGCAAGGACCGGGCCCAGCGCCTCGGCGACGGCGCGGTCGGACGCGCTCAGGGGCTGGGCCACGCCCTTGCCGCCAGCGGCCAAATTGCCACGCACTTCCCCGCCCTGTGGAATGCGCGCCAGGCAATACGGCACCGGCTTGCCGCCAATCACCAGCACGCGCTTGTCGCCGTCCACGATGGCGGGCAGGAACTTTTGCACCATGATGGTCTGTGCGCCGTCTTTGTTGAGCGTCTCGATGATGCTGCCCAGGTTCAGGCCATCGTCCTTGACCCGGAAAATGCCCATGCCGCCCATGCCGTCCAGCGGCTTCAAAATAATGTCACGGTGCTCTGCATGGAAGCGGCGCACCGCCTCGGCATCACGCGTCACCAGCGTTGGGCCAATGAACTGGGGGAATTCCAGAATCGCCAGTTTTTCCGGGTGGTCGCGCAGCGCACGCGGCTTGTTGAAGACGCGTGCACCTTCGCGCTCGGCCTGCTCCAGCAGGTGGGTGGCGTAGAAAAATTCGCTGTCAAACGGCGGGTCCTTGCGCATCACCACGGCGGCGAAATCTTTCACCGCGACGGTCTCGGACGCCGTCTCGGTGAACCAGTCCTTAGCATCCCCGGTCAGGGTGATGCGGCGCACCGCGGCCTGCACCACGCCACCGCGCACCCAGCCCAGGTGCTGGGGTTCACACGCCACCACCCGGTGGCCGCGGCGCTGGGCCTCGCGCATCATGGCAAAGGTGGTGTCTTTGTAGATCTTGAAGGACGGCAGCGGATCGGCAACAAACAGAATATCCATGGGTTCTTTCAAATTTTGCGTTTGCCGTAGTGTTGCACCAAAAGCGCCAGGCTGCCGGCGACTACACCCCAAAAGGCCGAGCCAACGCCGCCCAGCACCACGCCACTGAGGGTCACCAGAAAGGTGATCACGGCGGCCTCGCGGTGGTCGTCGTCTTTCAGCGCCACCGTCAGCGCACCGCCAATGGTGCCCAGCAGCGCCAGGCCGGCAATGGCCGCCACCAGCTCTTTGGGAAATGCCGTCAGCACGCCGGTGATGGCCGCGCCGAACACGCCGATCACCACATACATGGCCCCGCAGGACACGGCGGCGGTATACCGGCGCGCCGGATTGGCGTGCGCTTCGGGCCCCATGCAGATGGCAGCAGTGATGGCGCTTAAATTCAGCGCAAACGCCCCAAACGGCGCCAGCAACACCGTGGCGACCCCGGTCAGGGTGATGATTTTGGAGATGGGAATACCCGCGTCGCCGCCTGTGTCACGCCGGTCCCCAAAACCGGCGGCATGGATGGCCGCCACCCCGGGCAGATTTTGCGACGCCATGGTGACGATGAACAGCGGCAGCGCCAGGCTGACCATGGCGGCCACCGAGAAAGTGGGACTGACCCACACCGGAAATGTCAGTACAAAGGGGATGGGAGCCCCCGTAAAACCTGCGTGAGCAGCTACGAAAACAATAGCCACCACCAGCGTCAAGGGCACGGCGTAACGGGGCAACCAGCGTTTACCCACCAAATAGGCCAGCAACATGGTCAGCACCAAGGGCATGGCGGTCTGGGCGGCCGCACAGCCAGCCAGACCAAACCGCGCCAGCACACCTGCCAGCAGTGCGCAGGCCAGCGCCGCTGGAATGTGGTTCATGATGCGCTCGAACCACCCGGTCCAGCCCACCAGCGTGATGAGCAGCGCGCAGACCATGAAGGCGCCGACCGCCTCGTGCAGATTGAAGCCCCCAACCGCACCGGCCGTGGCCAGCACGGCGGCACCGGGCGTGCTCCAGGCCACCATCACCGGCTTACGCAGCCACCGTGAAGGCACCAGCGTGCACAGACCCAGGCCCCGCCCCAGCGCCCACCTCCAGGCGGCGATGATGTCGGGCGTGGCGCCAAACGCCTGCGCCGCCTGGAACACG
>CAJASG010000559.1 GCA_903944555.1 uncultured beta proteobacterium | reverse complement strand
GGCAGCGATGAACTTGCCGAAATCAGCAGAGAGTTCGAAAAAATGCTGGAAGTGCTGTCGGCGCTGGTAGCCGATGTGCGCAGTGCATCGGCCATGGTGACCCACACGGGTGGTCAACTGGTGGAAGATGGTCACTTGTTGTCGCAGCGCACCCAATCGCAGGCCGTGAGCCTGGAGGAGGCAACCTCAAATGTGGGGGAGGTGAGCGACACGGTAGCGCGTAACTCAGAGGCTGCCCAAGAGGTGAGCCTGATGACCAAGAGCCTGCACCAAGAGGCCGAACACGCCAGCACGCTGATGGGCGCCACGGTGGGTGGCATGGAGGCGCTGCAAGCCACCTCCGGGCGCATGACCGAGATCATTGGCACGATCGATGGCATCGCTTTTCAAACCAATTTGCTGGCCTTGAATGCTGCGGTGGAAGCAGCACGTGCCGGTGAGCAGGGCAAGGGCTTCGCGGTGGTTGCTGCAGAGGTGCGTGGTTTGGCACGGCGCAGCCAAGTGGCCGCAGGAGAGGTGCGGGCGCTGATCGCCGATTCAACCAACCGTGTGGGTACCACGGTCAAGCAAATTCAAACGGTCAATCAGTTGATGGGCAGTCTGGTGACGGGTATCCGCGAAATTGCGCAAAACGTCGACAGCATGGCCGAAGGCAGCGTCAAGCAAAGCATTGCGCTGGCTGAGGTGGTGCAGGCGGTGGGCGACCTGGACAAAGTCACGATCGAGAACTCCGGCTTGGTGGATCGCACCTCCCACCGCTCCAGTCGCCTGATGCAGCGCTCACGCCAGTTGGAAGAAGCTGTTACCTACATCAAGCTACGCCAAGGTACGACCGACGAGGCCATGGCATTTGCTACCAAGGCGCACGAGTTGATCAAGCGTGTGGGCTTTGAGCAGGCCGCGGCCATTCTTCATGACAAGAACGGTGGCTATGTCGACCGTGACTTGTACGTGTTTGTGTTTGACCGACAAGGCGTCTACCGGATCATGGGCGCCGATGTGAAACGTGTGGGCTCTAGCCTCTTTGATGCGCCAGGTTTGGACGCGCAACAACTGCTGGACGACGCATGGGAACGTTGCGAGCAGGGCGGTGGTTGGGTTGAGTACAACATCATCAACCTGGCAACCGGCGATGTGCGCGGCAAGTCTTCCTATGTTCTCCCTATTGACGACAAGCTGCTGGTTGGCTGTGGCGCCTACCGCGGCCCCTCGCAACCGATGCAGGAGTAATTACAGCGGGTGCTCCGCGTAGAATTTTCCGCCGTGAAAGAGCAGTGGAGAGGCTCCAGCTTGGTAAGTGCACCGCTCCACTTCACCGACAAAAATGACATGGTCACCTTCTGCATACTGGCTGCGGTTAAAACACTCGAAGGTGGCTGCAGCGCCGTGAATCAGGGGGGCTCCGCTGGCGCTCAGTGAAAACTGAACCCCGGCAAAGCGGTCTCCTTGCCTGGTCGCAAATTGTTTCGCCAGATCCTGCTGATCGGCCCCCAGTATGTTGATGGCGTAATGCGCGCCAGTGCTGAAGGCGGCCATTGAGCCGGCGGCACGGGCCAGACTCCATAGCACCAGCGGTGGCGACATGGAAACCGAGTTGAAGGAATTGGCGGTCAAACCCACTAACGTGCCGTCCTCGGCGCGCGCAGTCACGATAGTTACCCCAGTTGCAAACATGCCCAAGGCGGTTCGGAACTCGGATGGCGAAAAATTGGGGGGGAGTGCCTGCAAGGGGCGTACTTTCGAGAGCATGTGTGCAATTTACCTGAAATTGGCCCATCTACAATAAGGCATGTTATTCAGAACTCTATTCATAGGCACACTTGCTATCTTTAGCATAGCGGTCAGCGCAGCAAATACAAGGGTTTGCAGCGATTTCTCTTCAAAAATCCCAAACCTAAAGCCCGCCCTCTGCGAGGCGGCTCAGCTACAGGACATGCAAGCCCGGTCCGTCAAGGGCCGCACCATTTGGGGCCGTGATGTCCGCCCTGACGACGCCAAGTTGCGCATACTGGTCATAGGTGGCATCCATGGTGATGAAATGTCGTCGAGTTCGCTCGTGTTTCATTGGATCGATATGGCCAGCAACGCGCCCCCGGCGGACATGCCCCAGCCCATTCACTGGCGGTTTATTCCCTCACTGAACCCAGATGGTCTGTTCGCACGACCCGCCAAACGGGTCAATGCGCGCGGCGTGGACCTGAACCGCAATTTCCCCACCCCCAATTGGTCGCGTGATGCCAAGCTCTACTGGGAGGGCCGCACCAAACGTGACCCGCGCCGCTGGCCCGGCGCCAAGCCGCTGTCGGAACCGGAGTCCCGGTTCCTCTTTGAACAAATGGACAGTTTCAAGCCGAACCTGATCGTCAGTGTGCACGCACCCTACGGTCTGCTGGACTTTGACGGACCTGCGGTCGCTCCGAACCGGCTGGGCCGCTTGTATCTGGACCAGGTCGGTATTTACCCCGGTTCTCTGGGTAACTACGGAGGCATCCACAAGGGTGTGCCGGTAGTGACCATTGAGCTCGGCAGTGCCTCACGTGCGCCGCTGGACAGCGAGACGCGGCAAATGTGGCTGGACCTGCTGCGCTGGACTTCAGACCGCCTGGGACCCGGTTTGGCGGTCGCGTCACCGTAGTTACCCAAGGACTGCAAGGGGGCGTTCGGAGGGGCTTTGACCCACTGTGGTGCTGTGTTAACTTCGCGCCATGAAATACATTGACGTTGCCATTGTTGGAGCCGGTTTTGGGGGCCTGGGTGCGGCCATTCGCTTGCGTGACAGTGGTGTCGATTCGCTGGTCATTTTGGAGAGGGGTGCAGAGGTCGGTGGCACCTGGCGTGACAATGTGTACCCCGGCTGCGCCTGCGACGTGCCCTCGCACATGTATTCTTTTTCGTTTGCACCCAACAAGCGTTGGAGCCGTCCCTATTCCCAGCAGGCTGAGATTCAGGACTACATCCTGCGCGTGACCGATCAATATGCCTTGCGGCCCATGATTCGTTTTGGGGTTGACGTGCAATCCATGCGCTGGTTGCCAGAGCAAGAGCGCTGGCAGATCGACCTTCCCGGCCAGGAGAGCTTGCTGGCTCGCTACGTGATATTGGCCACCGGCCCCCTGAACAAACCGTTGACTCCCGATATTCCCGGTGTGGCGGATTTTGCCGGTGTGGCGTTCCACTCCAACCAATGGCGGCACGATGTTGATTTGAAGGGCCAACGCATAGCCGTGGTGGGAACCGGCGCTAGTGCGGTACAGATCGTCCCCGAGATCGCGCCTTTAGCGGCCCACGTCGATGTGTTTCAGCGCACCCCCGCGTGGGTGGTGCCGCGGTGGGACCAGCCGTATGGCGCGGCTCGACGTTGGTTGTACGGCCATGTGCCGGGCTTGCAGCGCCTGAGCCGTTGGCGCGTGTACTGGTTCAACGAACTGGTGGGTATGGCCTTCATGGGCTCCAAACGTCTGCAGGCCATGCTCACCCGTCTGGCCACGCACCACCTGCACAGCCAAGTGGCCGATCCGACATTGCGCGCGGCACTGTCCCCCAATTTCAACCCGGGGTGCAAACGCCTGTTGATTTCCAATACCTGGTTTCCAACCCTGCAGCGGCCCAATGTGAAGCTAGTCACCCAGGCGGTGGCGCGTATTGCGCCCGAGGGCGTGGTGGGCGCCGACGGTGTGCTTTACCCCTGCGATGTGATTGTGTGGGGTACAGGGTTTAAAGCGACCGAGTTTGTCGCACCCATGCAAATTTATGGCGAGCCACCCGCAGGCACTTCGGCGGCGCCAGAACTTGGCGCCTTGTGGCGAAGCCAGCCCGCTGCCACGCGGCTGGGCATCACGGTGGCCGGGTTTCCCAACCTGTTCATGTTGGTGGGGCCCAATACCGGCCTGGGACACAACTCCATCGTGTTCATGATCGAGTGCCAGGTGAACTACATCGTGCGTGCGCTGCAGAGCCTGCGCACGCGGGGCCAGAAGGTACTGCGGCTGCGCCCGGACGTGCAGCGCGATGACTACGCCTTGATGCAACAGAAAATGAAGGGAACCGTGTGGTCCTCCGGCTGCAAAAGCTGGTACCAGAATGCCGACGGCCACATCGACACCCTGTGGCCGGGCTACACCTGGGAATACTGGCTCAAGACCCGCAGCTTCCAGGTGGCCGACTACCTTTGAGGGTTAGTGCTGCAGGATCTTGTTGAGGAAATCCTTGGTGCGTGGCTTGCGGTTTTGCGGATGGCTGAAGAACTCTTCTTTCGAGCAGTCTTCAAGAATATGGCCGCCCACATCGATAAAGATGACCCGGCTGGCCACCTTTTTGGCAAAGCCCATCTCGTGCGTGACCACCATCATGGTC
>CAJASG010000558.1 GCA_903944555.1 uncultured beta proteobacterium | reverse complement strand
TCGTCACTATGGCAACGGCAAGCAAGGTGATCATGAATTCATCGTGATTGATACCGGCGGTTTTGAGCCGGATGCGGCCTCTGGCATTTACAAGGAAATGGCAAAGCAAACCCGTCAGGCGGTTGCCGAAGCAGATGTGGTGCTGTTTGTGGTCGATGCCCGTGCAGGAATATCCGCTCAGGATCATGAAATTGGGAAATACCTTCGCAAACTGGGTAAGCCTTGCATTCTTGTTGCGAATAAAGCCGAAGGCATGACGGAGGGGGCTCAATTAGTTGAGTTTTTTGAACTTGGCCTTGGTGAAGTGTTTCCTATTTCGGCTGCACACGGGCAGGGAATAAAGCCACTGGTGGACATCGCCCTCGCCCCGTTGAAACTTGCAGAGTTGGATGAGGACAAGGCGGACGCTGATCCAGGTGTGATTAAGCTGGCGGTTGCCGGTCGTCCCAATGTTGGAAAGTCCACCTTAATCAATACATGGCTTGGAGAGGAGCGACTCGTTGCATTTGATATGCCTGGAACTACCAGGGATGCAATTTCTGTCCCATTTGAGCGTGATGGTCAGCAGTTCGAATTGATTGACACGGCTGGTTTGCGGCGAAAGGGGCAGGTGTTTGAGGCGATTGAAAAGTTTTCCGTTGTCAAGACATTACAGGCGATTGAGTCAGCCAACGTCGTACTTTTGCTGATTGACGCAACTCAGGGTGTGACCGACCAAGATGCGCACATTGCCGGCTACATTTTGGAGTCGGGCAGGGCGGTCGTAATTGCTATCAATAAATGGGACGCAGTGGATGAATACCAAAGGGAATTGGTCAAACGATCAATGGAAACCCGCTTGGGGTTCTTGAAGTTCGCAACAACGCATTTGATTTCAGCCCAAAAGCGTCAAGGACTCGGACCCTTGTGGGATTCTGTCGCGCAAGCCCATCGCTCAGCGAACTGTAAGATGTCTACGCCGGTACTAACGCGCCTGCTGTTGGAAGCGGTTCAGTTTCAAACGCCCAAGAAATCGGGCATGTACCGCCCAAAACTCCGCTATGCGCACCAAGGCGGTATGAATCCGCCCATAATTGTTATTCATGGTAATTCGTTGGAACATGTTACCGACGCTTACAAGCGCTTCCTTGAGGGGCGATTCCGTAAGGAATTTAACTTGGTCGGTACGCCGCTGCGGATTCAGATCAAATCGTCTGAAAATCCCTACGCTGACAAGGATCGGCGTTGATTTTGATTTCCTTGGGGCGGCTCACCGCTCGTGCCAAAGGTTTATCGCTGTTGTGTAAAACAGGTATTCATGGTGTGGTATCGTCACACACTATTCATTTTCAACACGGAGAATATCGTGAATAACAAAGGGCAGTTACTGCAAGACCCATTCCTGAACGCATTGCGTCGGGAGCATGTGCCAGTTTCCATTTACTTGGTTAATGGCATTAAATTACAGGGGCAAATTGAGTCCTTTGACCAGTACGTCGTGTTGCTGCGCAATACGGTAACTCAGATGGTCTACAAGCACGCCATTTCGACTATTGTCCCAGGACGAGCAGTGACCTTTGCTTCGCCTGGCTCTGAAGAAGCAGTTGTAGCCTAACGAAGCGACCCTCGGGGGTCAATTTCGATGGCAAGTTAGCCTCTCTATTTTTCTGATTTGACTGCCGCGTATCAAACTGCTGAAGTTCCGACTATATTGGTTGGAGTGGATTTGGGTCTGCCGAATTTTGACGGTGATCTGGAGGAGTTAGGGTTGCTAGCTCAAACTGCTGGATTGGCGCCAGTTGCCCGAATTACTTGTAAGCGTAAAGCGCCCGATGCGGCGCTGTTTGTTGGTTCAGGTAAGGCGGATGAAATCAAGCTTCTCGCCACACAATTGGGTGCTAAGGAGATCTTGTTTGACCAAAGTTTGAGTCCAAGCCAGCAGCGCAATCTGGAGCGTCTCTTGGAGCTTCCGGTCAATGATCGTACCTTTCTCATCTTGGAAATATTTGCACAAAGGGCCCGTAGTCACGAGGGTAAGTTGCAGGTTGAGTTAGCGCGTTTGCAGTATCTGAGTACCCGGTTGGTGCGGAGGTGGTCCCATCTTGAGCGTCAAAGTGGCGGTATCGGGATGCGCGGAGGTCCTGGTGAGACGCAGATTGAACTTGACCGAAGAATGATCGGTGAAAACATCAAGCGGACCAAGGATCGGTTGATTAAAGTCAAGCGTCAGCGTCAGACGCAGCGTCGACAGCGCGAGCGGCGTGATGCGTTCAACATCTCACTGATTGGTTATACCAATGCTGGGAAATCAACACTCTTCAATGCGCTTGTCAAGGCGCGGGTCTACGCTGCGGATCAGCTGTTTGCCACCTTGGATACGACAACGCGTCAACTCTACTTGGGTGAGGCTGGTCGGTCGGTGTCTTTGTCAGATACGGTAGGGTTTATTCGCGATCTTCCTCATGGATTGGTCGACGCGTTTCAGGCGACCTTGCAGGAGGCGATAGACGCTGATCTGTTGCTGCACGTCGTCGATGCGTCCAATCCCAATTTCATCGAACAAATCGCCCAGGTGCAACGTGTTTTAAAAGAAATCGGGGCTGAGAAAATACCGCAGTTGCTCGTGTTTAACAAGATTGACGCTCTGGAATCCGATCAGCAACCGGTCCGCTTGGAGGATGACTTTGAGGTTGATGGTGTCCAAACACCCCGAGTTTTTGTCAGTGCAAAAAGCCTCGCTGGTATTGCGACTTTGCGACAGCGATTGGCGAGCATTGCCGCTGCTGATGGAGTTACTGGCGGCTTGGCCAATTATTTCCCTGAAGATCATGGGGCTGACGTCTGATTGGGCACAATTGGCTCTAAATATACGAGAAATGAAGACATGAAATTAAGCATTCGCGCATTGGAGTGGCTATCTGTTCCGCTATGGGTCAGGAATATGTTTAGTCTCAATGATTCCCGCTGGGGGCGTGGAGACGACAAGCAAGCTGAGTCTGGGAAATCTGAGGGACGGTCGCCAGAAGGTGAATCACCAAAACCGCCTGTTGATGCGACACCGCAAGGGGAACGTAAAGGTTCGTCCAACTCAGGACCTCCAGACTTGGATGAGTTGTGGAAGGACTTCAATCGAAAGTTGGGCTCCCTGTTCGGCGGTTCTGTGCAGAAACCTCGTGGAAACGGCACGGGGTCAGGCGGTGGATTTCAGCCTGACATGAAGAGTGCCGGTATTGGTGTTGGTCTGATTTTTGGGGTTGTACTGCTGATTTGGCTGGGAACCGGTTTTTTCATTGTGCAGGAGGGTCAGCAGGCGGTGATTACCCAGTTCGGTAAGTACAAATCCTCTGTGAATGCCGGTTTCAATTGGCGGCTGCCTTATCCCATTCAGCGCCACGAGTTGATTTTCGTGACGCAGATTCGCTCGGTGGACGTCGGTCGGGACACAGTGTTGAAAGCCACCGGTTTGCGTGAATCTGCCATGTTGACCCAGGATGAAAATATTTTGGATATCAAGTTTGCCGTGCAGTACCGACTCAGCGATGCGAGGGCATTTTTGTTTGAGAGCAAGAACCCGGGTGAAGCTGTTGTCCAAGCTGCTGAAACTGCAGTGCGGGAAGTGATTGGAAAGATGAAGATGGACGCTGCACTTTCGGAGGATCGGGATCAGATCGGTCCCCAAGTGCGAACATTAATGCAACTGATATTGGACCGTTATAAAGTGGGTGTTGAGGTGGTTGGTATCAATTTGCAGCAGGGTGGTGTTCGCCCCCCGGAGCAAGTTCAGGCAGCTTTTGATGATGTGCTGAAGGCCGGACAAGAGCGCGAGCGTGCCAAAAACGAGGCGCAAGCCTATGCCAATGACGTTATTCCGCGTGCTGTTGGTTCAGCCTCCCGATTGAAGGAGGAAGCAGATGCATACAAAGCGCGGGTCGTGGCGCAAGCGCAGGGCGATGCTCAGCGTTTCCGCTCCGTGTATGCAGAGTACCAAAAGGCTCCTCAAGTGACACGTGACCGCATGTACTTGGACACTATGCAGCACATTTATGGAAATGTGACCAAAGTGCTGGTCGAGTCACGTCAAGGCTCCAGTCTTTTGTATTTGCCGCTGGAGAAAATATTGCAAATGGGTGGCTCAGGTGCAGCAGCAGGGGACGCAGTAGGTGCATCGTCCACTTCCGTTTTGCCTGCTCCGACCGTGCCCCCTGTAAACGTTTTGTCCAATGATGCGCGCAGCCGAGACGCCGCGCGCACCCGTGAACGTGATTCACGCTAGGAGCTCCAGATGAATCGCATTGGTATAGTTTTTTCGTCTTTGTTGGTGCTGATTGCACTGGCAAGTTCTACGCTTTTTGTGGTGGATCAGCGCCAGTTTGGTGTCGTCTATGCACTCGGACAAATCAAGGAAGTCATTACTGAGCCTGGTTTGAATTTCAAGTTGCCGCCGCCTTTTCAAAATGTGTCTTACATTGATAAGCGCCTATTGACATTGGATAGTACGGATTCAGAACCGATGCTGACCGCAGAGAAGCAGCGTGTGGTCATCGACTGGTACGTGCGCTGGCGCATTTCGGAGCCTACCGAGTACATCCGTAACGTTGGACTCAATGAAGGGGCTGGTGCCAGCCAGCTCAATCGCGTGGTTCGCAATGCGTTTCAGGAAGAGATTAATAAGCGCACGGTGAAAGAGCTTCTTTCACTGAAGCGGGAAGATCTGATGGCCGACGTTAAGAGCGAAGTGCTTGCAAAAGTTCGCGGCGCAAAACCTTGGGGCGTGGATGTTGTCGATGTCCGTATCACCCGGGTTGATTACGTTGAGGCGATTACCGAGTCAGTGTATCGACGTATGGAGGCGGAGCGTAAGCGGGTAGCCAATGAATTGCGGTCTACCGGTGCAGCTGAGGGGGAAAAATTTCGCGCTGACGCCGACCGTCAAAGG
>CAJASG010000557.1 GCA_903944555.1 uncultured beta proteobacterium | reverse complement strand
GCTGCCCTTGAAGCTCAATATTCTGGTGGCCATCGCCGCTGCCGTGGCCTTGTGCCTGCTGCTGGAGCAAACCACAAAGCCCCCTGCAGCGCCAGCGAAGGAGGGTGGTTAGCCATGGGCAGCTTCTTCATGGGCGAGACCGATGGCTGGACGCTGCTCACCATTGTCGGCATGGCCGGTGTGACGGTGCTGGCGCGCTCTTTCTTCTTCCTGTCGGAAAAGGACTGGGTCCTGCCCCACTGGGCGCAGCGGGGACTGCAATACGCGCCGATTGCCGCGCTCTCGGCGGTGATCATGCCGGAGATCGTGATGACCCAGGGCGCTCTGATTCACACCCTGCAAGATGCCCGCTTGTACGCCGTGCTGGCGGGGGCCGGCTATTTCTTTGCCCGTCGGGGTGCCGGGCAGGCGGTGCTGGGCACCATTGTGTCGGGCATGGCGGTGTATCTGCCTTTGCATATCGGGCTTGGCTGGTAGGTTTGTTGCCGGTACGCAACTGGAGTGCGCGCGGCACTTTTACAATGCAGACAGTTACCGCCCGTTGCCGTGCCCCATGTGCGCACGCCCCCTCTTCATTTTTACTGAAAGCTGTCCCATGAACGTCATTCGCTTCTCCGATCTGTGCGCCCAAGGCCTGGTGGCTGGTAAACGTGTTTTCATCCGTGCCGACCTCAACGTGCCGCAAGACGCCAGTGGCGCCATTACCGAAGACACGCGCATCCGTGCCAGCATGCCTTGCATTCAAATGGCCCTGGACGCCGGTGCTGCCGTGATGGTGACCTCCCACTTGGGGCGCCCCACCGAAGGCGCCTTCAAACCTGCCGACTCGCTGGCCCCGGTGGCCCTACGCATGGGCGAGCTGCTGGGCCGCGACGTGCCAGTTCTGGCTGACTGGGTCGATGGCGTGGAGGTCAAGCCCGGCCAACTGGTGTTGCTGGAAAATTGCCGCGTGAACAAGGGTGAAAAGAAGAACGACGAAGCCTTGTCCCGCAAAATGGCCGCGCTGTGTGACATCTTTGTGCACGATGCGTTTGGCACCGCCCACCGCGCTGAAGCCAGCACCTACGGTATCGCCCAATTTGCCCCGATTGCCTGTGCCGGTCCGCTGCTGGCGGCCGAGATGGACGCTATTTCCAAGGCCTTTCTGGCCCCCAAGCGCCCACTGGTGGCCATTGTGGCGGGCTCCAAAGTGTCTACCAAACTGACCATTTTGAAGAGCCTGGCCAACAATGTGGACCAGTTGATCGTAGGCGGCGGTATTGCCAACACCTTCATGCTGGCGGCCGGTCTGAAGATTGGAAAAAGCCTGGCGGAGCCCGATTTGCTGGGTGAGGCCACGGCCGTGATCGAGGTCATGAAGGCCCGGGGTGCCGCGGTGCCTATCCCCACCGACGTGGTCACCGCCAAAGCCTTTGCCGCCGACGCACCGGCCACCGTCAAGCTGGCTACTGAGGTGGAAGATGATGACCTGATTCTGGACATTGGCCCGCAGACTGCGCAGGCCTTGGCGGCCCAGCTCAAGCTGGCAGGCAGCATCGTCTGGAACGGCCCGGTTGGCGTGTTCGAATTTGCGGCGTTCGAGAACGGCACCAAAACCATTGCCCACGCCATTGCTGAATCCAGCGCTTTCTCCATCGCCGGTGGCGGCGACACGCTGGCGGCGATCGCCAAATACGGTATTGAGAAGCAGGTCAGCTACATCTCCACCGGTGGCGGTGCCTTTTTGGAGGTTCTGGAAGGAAAAACCTTGCCGGCTTTCGAGGTGCTCGCGCGTCGCGCTGCTGCCTGATTCGCTATCAATATAGTAGCTGCTTGCGCATATTCCACGGGGGCTAGAGGCCTAAATGATGCCTGAATTCGGCGCAATGCCCGATTCGGCTCAGGGTATACCCGGTCGGGCAATCTGATACAAAGAGGTCCGATCAACGGTGTAAGTCAACTACGGGAGCCCGGCCCATGGCCCTATCTTCAGAGGCGAATCAGTTGCACTGGGCGTTAAGACCGGGCATCGCCTTGATGGTTCGTACCAAGATGGGCGCCAAGATGGGGGTGCTACTGGTCACCCTGTTGATTCCCCTTGTTTTTTTGGTGGTGCAGTTCTTCGGAGGTCTGGTGGCTAGCTACCGCTCGACCCAAACCCAGTTGCAAGGCTCCGACGCGGTGTCGCACATCGCGGCCCTCGCATTTGCCCTGCACCAGGACCGGGCGCAAGTTAATCTGGGTTTGCTGGGCCAGTCCAACGCCGATGCCCGAAGGCAAGCCCGTGACCAGTTGCGCAGTGCACTTGCGGCCATGGACGCTTTGGTGCGCTCGCATCCCGACTGGAATCTGGCGACACAGTGGAGCCCTGTCTACACGGGGCTGAGCAAAATCACGGGCGCTGACGCCGTGGAGTCGCGTGTCGCCTTTTTTCAAAGCTATACCTCCGCACTCACCGGCATGCAGCTTCTGGCCTCCGATGTGGGCGAGGTGTCCGGCTTGGCCTTGAGCAGCGACCCCGGCATCTACTTCCGACAATATTTGTTGGTCGATCACACGATCTCCTGGCTTAGCTACCTGGCGGCCATGCGCGATTTGGGGGTGACCGTGATGTTGCAAAAAGGCGAGGCCAAAGATGCGGTGGGCGGTTTGCAGATCTTGGTGCCTATTGCGGAGATTGCGACACTCGGCGTCACACACGACGTAGCCACCCTGATACGCCGAAAGCTTGCCAGCCTGAGTGACTGGGCTCTTGGGGAACGCACTTCTTTGGCAGCAATTGGCGCATCCCGCCAATTGCTGGCTCCGGCGGTTGAAGGGGGCGATGCCAACGCCTATTTGCTGACCGCCAATGCAGCGGTAGAGTCGGCGCGCGCCTTTGAGCAAAAGATGCAGGGCGAGTTGGAGCAAGCTTTGCAAGCGCATGTGGCCTCGCAGCGCGCCGCGCTGCTGTTCGCCGCAGTCGTAGTTGCCGCGGGTTTGGCATTATGTGCGTATGGCATTGCCTGCGTTTGGCTAAGTACCAATATGATTTCCAGGCAGTTGCTGCGCGGTGTGCACAGTGCAGGCAACGGGGACTTGTCCACCCGCGTGCGCTACCAGGGGCGTGACAACTGGGGCGATGTCGGGCGGGAGTTTGAGCGCATGCTGGACCACCTCTCCGGCATGGTCGGCCAGGTTCGCGTCGCTGCCGCCCAGCTCGGCGAGACCGGGCGTGGCCTCGTGGGTGACACGCTCGCATTGTCGGAGCGCGCCCAAACCCAGGGCGAGAGCCTGCAACAAACCGCCATGCATGTGCGCAAAGTGAGTGACACGGTGGCCCGCAATGCCGATGCGGCACAAGAGGTCAGCATGATGACTACCAGTGTGCACCATGAGGCTGAGTCAGCCGAGCGCCTTATGAAGCAGGCGGTTAGCAGCATGGGCCCCTTGCAAGCCACCTCCAGCCGGATGAATGAAATCATTGGCACCATTGATGCAATTGCCTTTCAAACCAATTTGCTTGCACTCAACGCGGCCGTCGAAGCCGCACGGGCCGGCGAGCAAGGGCGTGGTTTTGCGGTGGTAGCCGCTGAGGTGCGCAGTCTGGCCAAGCGCAGCCAACAGGCCGCGGCGGAGGTGCGTGGCCTGATCGCTGAATCCTCCACCCGTGTGGCCACCACGGTAAACGAGATTTCGCAGGTCAACACACTCATGGATAGCTTGGTGGCCGGGATTCGCGAAATTGCTTTGAACGTGAATTCAATGGCTGAGGGCAGCGCTTCCCAAAGTGCTGCCTTGGCCGAGGTAGTCAATGCCGTGGGGGACCTGGACACGTTGACCCGGGAAAACACCACGTTGGTGGCGCAGGCGTCAGAAAAATCGGACCAACTCATCGGGCAGACCTTTGATCTGGATGGCGCGGTTAGCTTCATCCATTTGCGCAACGGCTCTGCCGAAGAGGCCCGCCAACTCACCATCGATGCCGCGATCCATGTGCACAACGTGGGCTTGCCGCAGGCTGTCGCTGACTTCCATGATCTGGATGGTGCATTTATTGACCGTGACCTGTATATCTTCTCCTTCAATAAGCAAGGCGTCTACACCATTTTTGGCTCTGACCCCAAACGTGTTGGCTCCAAGCTGGACAAGACCCCGGGTTTGGATGGCCCCAAGGTGCTGGCGGATGCCTGGGCGGTGTGTGACGCGGGTGGCGGGTGGGTCACCTATGACATCGTGAGCACCTTAACCGGTGAGGTGCGGCCCAAGTCATCGTATGTGGTCGCGCTGGACCGGGACAACTTGCTGGGCTGCGGTACCTATTTGGCCGCCGATATCTTGCAAGTGGCGCGCGTGGGCGCCTTACGCGCGGAGGCCTCCGGCTAGGGCTTTCCCTAGCTAGGCGCGCTAGCCTTTGGCTGCGATATTTCAATCTGAAACAAATTTGGTGCTGTAACCGAACTGCCACAAGAACAAGGCTACCATGCAACAAAATCCTATGAAAAATTCACCGCCTACCTCTCGGAACGAAGCACCTGTAGCCCCTGCTAGTCAGTCGTTGGTCGATTTGTGTTCCGGTGTGTTGCCGGTTTGGGCGCGGCACCTGGCCACTTCACGGGCGCAGTCCGAGGTGGCGGTCACGCAGATGCTTAAGGCCTTTGCCGATATCGGGCCGCATATTGACCGGGCCGAACGCCAATCCCGGCAAATCACCGAGGCGCTTAGCCAGTCAGATGGGGGTATTACCCGGCTGACGCAGGCCTGCGAACGCGCCTTGGCACCCGTGTTGAGTAACCCCCAATTGCCGGCGGAAGCAGGCGTTGCCTTGTGCAATGTGTTGGATATGGTGCG
>CAJASG010000556.1 GCA_903944555.1 uncultured beta proteobacterium | reverse complement strand
CCACTTGGCCGGGCCCGTGGTAAGTGACCTGCCCGCCCCGGTTGGTCTGCACCACCGGAATGCCATCGGGGTTGAATATGTGCTCGGCCTTGCCTGCCAGCCCTTGGGTGTAGACCGGTGGGTGCTCACAAATCCATAGCTGGTCACGCACATCCTGATTGGCTTGCAGGCCTCTTTGGCTTGTAAATTCCTGCATGGCGGAGTAGGTGGGTTCGTAGTCCACACGGCCCAGGTGGTGAATGTCAATGGTCATGGGGTTGGGGTCTAGCGTTGGAAGGGGCCATAGCTGCCAGCATAAACGACCCACGCCGTCGGCATAAGTCTTGCTGGGGTTACTCCTTAGTCGCCAACGACTAAAAGTGTATACAGTTTGAAAAATTCTTTCGATTGGAGCGATTCATGACCCAAGCCGTTCACCCGGTTGACGAACGATTACCCACCGGCAAGCTGGCTGCGTTGGGTTTGCAGCATGTGCTGGTGATGTATGCCGGCGCCATTGCGGTACCGCTGATCGTGGGGCGTGCGCTCAAACTCAGTCCCGAGCAGGTGGCGATGCTGATCTCGGCGGACCTGTTTTGTTGCGGCATCGTGACGCTGATCCAGTCCCTGGGTGCGACCCAGTGGTTTGGCATCAAGTTGCCGGTGATGATGGGCGTGACCTTTGCCTCGGTGGCGCCCTTGGTGGCCTTGGCTGGTACCAACCCCGGCGTGGCCGGGGCACAACTGATCTTTGGCGCCATCATTGGGGCGGGGGTGGTGTCGATTTTGCTGGCGCCAGTGGTGAGCCGCATGCTGCGTTTCTTCCCGCCAGTAGTCACCGGCACCATCATCACGGTGATTGGTATCAGCCTGATGCGCATTGGCATCAACTGGATTTTCGGCAACCCGTTTGGGCCGACGGCGCCCAACATCGTCAACCCCGAACATGCCCAGTGGCTGGCGAGCGTTGCAGCCTTGGGGACGGCGGTGCCTGCATTGCCGAAGGGGCTGGCGCTGGTGGGCTCGGTGCCCAACCCGGCGTATGCACCATTGGCGGGCGTGGGGGTGGCCGCGGTGGTGCTGGTGTCCATCTTGCTAATTGCCAAATTTGCCAAAGGCTTCGTCAGCAATATCTCGGTGCTGCTGGGCATTGTGGTGGGCGGCTTGGTGGCCACGGCCACCGGCATGATGAACTTTGACAAGGTGGCCAAGGCCAGTTGGTTTGAACTGGTCATGCCATTCCAGTTCGGCATGCCGGTGTTCGACCCGATGCTGATATTGACCATGACACTGGTGATGATCGTGGTCATGATTGAGTCGACCGGCATGTTTTTGGCCCTGGGCGAGATGACCGAGCACCCGGTGGACCAGCCAGCGCTGGCGCGTGGTTTGCGTACCGATGGCCTGGGCACGCTGATTGGTGGCATCTTCAACACCTTCCCCTACACCAGCTTTTCGCAAAACGTGGGGCTGGTCGGGGTGACGGGCGTGAAGAGCCGCTTTGTCTGTGTGGCCGGGGGCGTGATTCTGATTGTGCTGGGCCTGTTGCCCAAGATGGCGGCGCTGGTGGAGTCGCTGCCCACGGTGGTACTGGGTGGGGCGGGGCTGGTGATGTTTGGCATGGTGACGGCCACCGGCATCCGGATTTTGGCCAACGTGGACTTCAAGACCAATAAGCACAATTCCTTCATTGTGGCGGTCACCATCGGCATGGGCATGATCCCGCTGATTGCCCCCAACTTCAAGCAGTGGATGCCGCACGGCCTGCACCCATTGATTGAGTCCGGCATTCTGCTGGCGTCCATCAGCGCGGTGCTGCTGAACCTGTTTTTCAACGGGGCCCGGGGCGACAGTGCCGCGGCAGTGCAGGCTGCCAAGCAGGCCGATACGCACTAAGGCCCATTCGCCCCGGCCGAATCCGATCCGTGGGTTTAGAGCACCACCTTGACCATCGGGTGGGTGCTGAGTGTGCGGTACAGCTCGTCCAACTGCTCACGGCTGGTGGCAGTGATGGTGATGGTGACACCCAGGTATTTGCCGCCCTTGCTCTCGCGCAACTCTATGGTGGATGCATCAAATGCGGGGTCGAACGCGTGGGCAATCACCGTGATGGCGTGTACCAGGCCTTCGACCTTGAGCCCCATGACCTTGATGGGGAACTGGGAGGGGTAAACGATGAGCGATTCAGCGGGCGAAATGGGGGGCAGTGCGGGTTCTTGCATGGCCGAATTATCGCTAGTCTGGTTACGGTAGCTGCAGATAGCGTTGCGCCAAGGCAGTGAAGGCCTTCACTTCAGGGTCCAGACCGGTTTCGTGCAACAGAATGTCCCCCACCTGTTGCGCCAAATCCGCCGCCAGGCGGGCATCCAGAAACAGCAAGCGGGAGCGGCGTGCCAGCACATCTTCCACCTTGATCGCGTATTCAAAGCGGGCGGCAAAGCGCACCATGCCTTCGGTCAATCCCTCGCACAGCAGATTTTCAGCTCCCGGCATGTCCAGCACCGATGCCTGTTCACTGCCATAGGAGTGCAGGCCCGGGGGTTTGCAGATGGATTGAATTTGCGCGGCAGCAATGTCGGCACCCATCAGTTTCAGGTGGGTGGTGACGCCTTTCTTGCGCCGCTCCAGCAAGGATTTGTCTGCGCACATGTCCAGCACATCTTCGGCCATGGCCCGGTAGGTGGTCCACTTGCCACCGGTCACCGTGACCAGGCCGCTGCGGCTGACCAGCACGGTGTGTTCTCGGCTGATGCCTTTGGTGTTGTCGCCATCGTCGTCTTGTGGTTTGACGAGAGGGCGCAAGCCGACCCAAACGCTTTTAACATCGGCGCGGGTGGGCGCACGGCGCAGGTAGCGGGCCGATTCATTCAGGATGAAATCAACTTCCTCTTTGAATGGCAGTGGCTCGCGCGCCAGGTCATGGCGCGGGGTGTCGGTGGTGCCCAGGATGACCTTGCCCAGCCAAGGCACAGCAAACAGCACGCGCCCATCGGCAGTTTTGGGCACCATCAGTGCAACATCGCCGCCCAGAAATTCACGGTCTACCACAATGTGGACTCCTTGGCTGGGGGCCACCATGGGTTTGGTGGGGCGCCTGCCGTCATCGCTGTTGGCGGCGCCGTCTTTTTGCCGGAGTTCGTCAACCCAAACACCTGCGGCGTTGACGACGCATCGCGATTTGACGGGGTACATCTTGCCGGTAAGTGTGTCCTCACAGAGCAGGCCAGTGACCTTGCCGTCGACGTACAACAGGTCGGCCGCGCGGCAATAGTTCACCAGCAGTGCGCCGTGCGCGGCCGCTGTGCGAGCCAGAGTCAATGCCAGGCGCGCATCGTTGAACTGACCATCCCAGTATTTGACGCCGCCTTTGAGCCCCTGTGCCAACGCGGTGGGCAGGAGTTTCAGTGTTTCGTCGTGGTTCAGAAATTCGGTCTTGCCCAGGCCGGCTTTGCCCGCCAAGGCGTCGTACATTTTGAGCCCGATGCCATAAAACGGGGTTTCCCACCATTTGTACGAGGGCATGATGAAGGGCAACGGTTGCGCCAAGTGGGGCGCATTGTTCAGAAGCGTGGTGCGCTCGTGCAGCGCCTCGCGCACCAAGGATATATTGCCTTGCGCCAGATAACGCACGCCACCGTGCACCAGCTTGGTGGCGCGGGAGGACGTGCCTTTGGCAAAGTCATGGGATTCGACCAGTACCACTTTAAAGCCCCGTGCCGCAGCGTCCAGCGCAACGCCCAGGCCGGTGGCACCACCGCCGACAATGGCAATGTCATAGGGACGGTCCAGGGCCAGCTGGGCGATCAGATCGTCGCGACGGGTGGAGAGGGGCGAGGTAGTAGTGGCCATAGGTCAATTTTTGAAATAGAAGGCCGTGTGGCTAGTTCGCGCACACGGCCAGCATTTAGCGCATGGGAAGTCCCAAAGCGCTACTTAGCGAACCTTGCCGTTTTTCCACGCATTCAGCAGCGTGTCGTAGGCAATGGTTTCACCCTTTGGCTTTTCGTTGGCCAGCTTCTTCCAAGGCGCACCCTTGTCGCTCAGCCATTTGCTAGGGTCAGATTTGGCGTTGAGCTTGGGTGGGCAATTGGGCATGCCAGCGCGTTCCAAACGTCCCATCACCTGGTCCATTTCCTCCGCGAGGTTGTCCATGGCCGCTTGTGGGGTCTTTTCACCCGTCACCGCAACGGCTACGTTCTTCCACCAGAGTTGTGCCAGCTTGGGGTAGTCCGGTACGTTGGTACCGGTAGGCGTCCAGGCCACGCGGGCTGGGCTGCGGTAGAACTCCACCAATCCGCCCAACTTGGGCGCCATGTCGGTCATGGTTTTGGATTGAATGTCGGATTCGCGGATCGGGGTCAAGCCCACCACGGTCTTCTTGAGCGACGTGGTTTTGGCGGTCACAAACTGTGCATACAACCAAGCCGCGGCCACTTTGTTGGCATCGTGGTCTTTGAAGAAAGTCCATGAGCCGACGTCCTGGTAGCCGTTTTGCATACCTTGCTTCCAGTACGGACCGTTGGGGCCGGGAGCCATGCGCCACTTGGGCGTTCCGTTGGCATTGACCACGGGCAAACCAGGTTTGATCATGTCGGCGGTGAACGCCGTGTACCAGAAGATTTGCTGGGCAATTTGGCCCTGCGCTGGCACAGGACCGGCTTCACCGAAGGTCATGCCAATGGCTTCCTTGGGGGAGTACTTCTTCATCCAGTCGATGTACTTGGTGAGCGCATAGACCGCTGCGGGCGAATTGGTTGCACCACCGCGTGACACGGAAGCACCTTGGGGGGTGCAGCCGTCAGCGGAAGCACGGATGCCCCACTCGTCGACCGGTTTGCCGTTAGGAATGCCGATGTCCGCCGAACCCGCCATGGACAGCCATGCATCGGTGAAACGCCATCCCAATGAAGGGTCCTTTTTGCCGTAATCCATGTGGCCATAGATCGGCTTGCCGTCGATGTTTTTGACATCTTCGGTAAAGAACGCGGCGATGTCTTCGTAGGCGCTCCAGTTCAATGGCACGCCCAGGTCGAAGCCGTATTTGGCTTTGAATTTAGCTTTGAGTTCTGGCTTTTCGAACAAGTCGGCACGGAACCAGTACAGGTTGGCAAACTGCTGGTCGGGCAACTGGTACAGCTTGCCATCCGGCGCGGTGGTGAAGCTGGTGCCGATGTAGTCCTTGATGTCAATGCCAGGGTTGGTCCACTCTTTGCCGGAACCTGTCATGTAGTCGGTCAGGTTCAGGATCTTGCCGTAGCGGTAGTGGGTTCCGATCAGGTCAGAGTCGGTAATCCAGCCGTCATAGATGGACTTGCCGGACTGCATGGATGTTTGCAGTTTTTCGACGACATCGCCTTCACCAATCAGGTCATGCTTGACCTTGATGCCGGTGATTTCCTCAAATGCCTTGGCCAATGTCTTGGATTCGTATTCGTGGGTTGCAATGGTTTCTGACACCACCGAGATTTCCTTCACGCCTTTGGCCTGCAGCTTTTGGGCCGCATCAATGAACCACTTCATTTCTGCGGTTTGCTGTGCCTTGGACAAGGTGGAGGGTTGGAATTCGCTGTCGATCCACTTTTTGGCGGACGCTTCGTCAGCCCAACCCTGGCTGCCAACAGCGCAAGCCACGGCGACGGCCAATACGGAATATCGCAATTTCATTATTAATCTCCTCGGTCTGGAAAACCCCTGTTTGAAAGGATGCAACGGCCCCAGGGGGAAACGAGCCGATCCTTGAAATTCATGCTTAGCCTTTGCGCATGATCAACGCCAGTACGCCCATGGATACGACAAAGCTGATCCAGATAGACGGTTCAACTTCAAGGCTCATCCATTCGGTCAATTTTCCGCTGACGCCCACAAACGCCAAGTTCACATAGGCCGCAGCGAGCAGGCCGATAAAAAGACGGTCGCCACGCGTGGTCTCCATGGGCAAGAAGCCTTTTCGCAGCATGGTGGGTGATTTGATTTCCCAGACAGTCATGCCAACGAGCATGAGCGCGATGCTGGTGAAAAACACGGCAACAGGGGTGGTCCAGGCCATCCATTCAAACATCTTGGGCTCTCCTTAAACACGGCCCATCGCGAAACCCTTCGCGATGTAATTACGAACAAACCAAATCACAATGGCACCCGGCACGATGGTCAGCACGCCGGCCGCAGCCAGCGTGGCCCAGTCCATTCCCGAGGCCGATACGGTGCGGGTCATGGTGGCTGCAATGGGTTTTGCGTTCACGCTGGTCAGGGTGCGGGCCAACAGCAGTTCGACCCAGCTGAACATGAAGCAGAAGAACGCGGCAACGCCTACGCCAGCCTTGATCAAAGGCAAAAATATGCTGACAAAGAACCGGGGAAATGAGTAACCGTCGATGTAGGCGGTTTCGTCAATTTCCCGGGGAATCCCGCTCATGAAACCTTCCAGAATCCACACGGCCAAAGGCACGTTGAACAACAGGTGCACCAGCGCAACGGCAATGTGGGTGTCCATCAATCCCACCGAGGTGTAGAGTTGAAAGAAGGGCAGCAAAAACACCGCCGGTGGCGTCATGCGGTTGGTGAGTAGCCAGAAGAAAACGTGCTTGTCGCCCAAAAAGCTGTAGCGTGAAAAGGCGTCGGCCGCGGGTAACGCCACCGTCAGGGAGATCACGGTGTTGAAGCCTACATAGATCAGGCGGTTGAGGTAGCCCGAGTACCAGGATGCATCCGTCAGAATGGTCTAGTAGTTGTCCCAGGTGAAATGCTCTGGAAAAAGCGAAAAGCCGGCCAGAATCTCGTTGTTGGTCTTGAAGGACATGTTGATCATCCAGTAGATGGGCAACAGGGCGAACACGATGTACGCCAGCATGAACAGCGAGCGCTTTTGAAACTTGGGCTTATTCATGGCCACCCTCCTTAGCCTGGGTGCCTACGCGCTGCATCCAGTTGTACAAAATAAAACACATCAGCAAGATGATCAGAAAATAGATCAGAGAGAACGCGGCGGCCGGTCCGAGGTCAAACTGGCCCACCGCTTTTTGTGTCAGGAACTGCGACAGGAAGGTGGTGGAGTTGCCAGGGCCGCCGCCTGTCAGGACAAAGGGCTCGGTGTAAATCATGAAACTGTCCATGAAGCGCAGGAGCACGGCAATCATCAGCACGCCGCGCATTTTGGGCAGTTGCACGTACCAAAAGACATCCAGTTTGCTGGCGCCGTCAATACTGGCGGCCTGGTAGTAAGCATCCGGAATCGAGCGCAAGCCCGCGTATCCGAGCAAGGCGACCAGCGGCGTCCAGTGCCACACGTCCATCAACAAGACGGTGAGCCACGCATGAACGGGATTGCCGGTATAGCTGTAGTCAATGCCCATGCCCAGGAGCGCGGCGCCCATCAGGCCAATATCGGTACGCCCGAAGATCTGCCAGATGGTGCCCACCACGTTCCAGGGAATCAGCAGTGAGAGCGAAACAATCACCAGCGCTGCGGACGATTTCCACCCGGTTGCCGGCATGGAGAGCGCCAGCAAAATGCCCAAAGGCAATTCGACCGCGAGCACCGAGAAGGAGTAGGTCAGTTGCCTTAGCAGGGCGCCGTGCAGCTCTTCGTCGCGCATGATGGCGGCGAACCATTCGGTTCCGACAAACACGCGCCGCTCCGGCGAGATGATGTCCTGCACGGAATAGTTGACCACCACCATCAGTGGCAAAACGGCTGAAAACGCGACGCAAATCAGCATCGGCAAAATCAGAAACCAGGCCTTCTGGTTCACGGGCTTGGTGGTGGTGCTCATGGCACGATCTCCTCGTTTTTATAAAAGCAGGTGTGTTCACCCATGACCTTGAGCCAGACGGTGTCACCGTTGGACAATTGCGCTGCGTCGGGCGACAGGCGTGCTTTGAGCGTGGTGCCTGCAAATGTGGCGCTCAGCATGACGTGGGTCCCTACGTCCTGCACTTGGGCCACTTGCATCTCCAGCGCCCCCTCTGTGTGCGCAGGGACCAGTGGCAGGTACTCGGGGCGGATGCCCAGCTTGATCTCGCCTGGTGGCAAGTTACGACCCTGGGGCAATGTCAGGGTCATACCGGCCATGTGCATGCCTTCTTTGTCGATATGCCCAGGCAAATAGTTCATGCCGGGTGAGCCAATGAAATGCCCGACGAAGGTGTGGCTGGGGCGTTCAAACAAATCGGCAGCGGTTCCCACTTGCACGGCTCGGCCACGGGTCATCACCACCACTTGGTCGGCAAATGTCAAGGCTTCGACCTGGTCGTGCGTCACGTAAATCAGGGTGAGTTTGAGTTCGTGGTGAATCTGTTTGAGCTTGCGCCGCAATTGCCACTTGAGGTGGGGGTCGATAACGGTCAAAGGCTCATCGAACAACACGGCAGATACATCCGGGCGCACCAGCCCACGGCCGAGGGATATTTTTTGCTTCGCGTCAGCCGCAAGACCGGCCGCGCGCTGGTTCAATTGCCCGCTCATCTCCAGCATCTCGGCAATCTCGCCCACGCGCTTGTCGATCTGCGCTTTGGGCCACTTGCGATTTCGCAGGGGAAATGCCAAGTTTTCGGCCACGGTCATGGTGTCGTAGATCACCGGGAACTGAAACACCTGGGCTATGTTGCGTTGCTGTGGCGATGATTGGGTGACGTCGCGTCCGTCAAACAGCACGCTGCCCTGGGACGGCATCACCAAGCCCGACATGATGTTGAGCAGGGTGGTTTTGCCACAGCCGGATGGCCCCAGCAGTGCGTACGCACCACCGTCGTCAAAGGTCATTTTTAATGGCAACAGCGCATAGTCGCTGTCCTGTTTTGGATCGCGTTTGTAGGCGTGGGCCAGGTCAAGTTCAATGCGTGCCATTTCAGCGCCCTCCGCCGCGCACAGGAGACAGCAAGAGCATGCCCTCGGCGTCAAACACATAGACCTGTGCCGGGTTGAAGTACAAAGTCACCAGTGCTCCCAGATCGAAGTAGTGCACCCCCGTGAGTTGGGCAACCAACTCACCCACCAAGGTGTGGACATGGACAAAAGTGTCAGACCCAGATATTTCGGCCAGCTCCACTTTTCCGGGCAACGAAACGTCGCCTGGCTGTGCGTTCACGCGCAAGGCGCTGGCACGCATGCCGACCGTCAATTTGTGTGCGCCTGATCCCGGCAAGTTCAACGTCAGCAGTGGGCCGCCGTCCAGCTGCACACCGTCAGTTCCGGTGGCCGCAGCCAGTAGATTCATGGGGGGGTCGCTGAATGCACGTGCAACGCGTAACGAAGCGGGTTTGTGGAACACGTCGGCAGTGGGGCCGTACTGCAGCAGTTCGCCGGCATCCATTACGGCGGTGTAGCCACCCAGCAGCAGCGCTTCACCAGGTTCGGTGGTCGCATAAATGACGGTGGAGTTGCCGGCGGAAAACAGCGCGCTCAATTCGTCGCGCAACTCTTCTCGCAATTTGTAGTCCAGATTCACTAGGGGCTCGTCCAGCAGCATCAACGGCGCACCTTTTGCCAACGCGCGTGCCAGGGCAACCCGCTGTTGCTGGCCGCCGGAAAGTTCCGCCGGGAGGCGGTCCAGGAACATGTCGATGTGGAGTTTTTCGGCCAGTTCACGCACGCGCTGGTCGATATTTTTTTCGCCGCGCAGCTTCAAGGGCGATGCGATGTTGTCGCGTACCTTCAAAGACGGGTAATTGATGAACTGCTGGTACACCATGGCGACGTTGCGTTCACGCACTGGCGTGCCCACTACATTTTTTCCATCAACCAGCACACGCCCGCCGCTGGGGACATCCAGTCCAGCCATGATGCGCATCAGGCTGGTTTTGCCTGCTTGGGTGGCGCCCAGCAGCACAGTCACCGCACCACTGCGTGGCGCAATGCTCATCTCATAGAGCCATGATTGCGCTCCAACTTTCTTGTGGATGCCCTCAAGAGTCAACTGCATCACGTTACCTTTTTAGATTTTTTACCAGCGAACTGTAATTTTCGAATTCGGGAATTATTGTTCGTTTTGATTCCTTTTGACTTGGTGTTTACCCTGTATTTATTCCTTTTGATTCGTTTTACAGTCGAGCCGCAGTCCATTTCAGATAAAAATACAAGAATGAATCCAAACCCCAGACAACTCACCTTGCTCTCTGTTGTGCAGGCTCAAGGGTCCGTCACCGTCGAGCAGCTGGCGGAGAAATTGGGAGTTACCTTGCAAACCGTGCGGCGCGATGTGCAGCGGCTTGCGGATGAGGGCTTGCTGGCACGCTTTCATGGAGGCGTGCGTGTGCCCAGCTCCACAGTCGAAAACATTGCCCACCAGCAGCGGGAGAGTTTGAATGCAGCGGGTAAGTCCCGCATCGCGCAGGCGGTCGCACAAGCGGTCCCGAATGACTGCTCGTTGATACTGAACATCGGTACCACCACCGAGGCCATCGCCAGAGCATTGCTGCAGCATTCGGGCTTGCGGGTGATTACCAACAACCTGAATGTGGCGACCATTCTCAGTGCCAGTCCGAAGACCGAGGTGATTGTGGTGGGGGGGGTGGTGCGCGGGCGTGACAGGGGTATCGTGGGCGAGGCCGCGGTGGATTTCATCCAGCAATTCAAGGTCGATATTGCCCTGATCGGTATCTCCGGCATTGAAGCCGATGGCACGCTGCGCGACTACGACTACCGTGAAGTGAAGGTGTCGCAAGCCATTATTTCCCATGCGCGCCAAGTCTGGTTGGCAGCCGACGGCAGCAAGTTCAACCGCCCTGCCATGGTGGAGGTGGGCAATCTGTCGCAAATTGACCGCTTGTTTACAGACGCCACTCCACCAGAGCCGTTTCCCGCGCTGTTGGCCGAGGCGCAAGTGCGGCTCGATGTCTCACGCGCATAGCTGCCGTACACGTACCTACTCATTTTGGTGACCTCATGACTTACTTGCTCGCCCTGGATCAGGGCACTTCCAGCTCCCGCAGCATCGTTTTTGACGCCCACGGCCATACCGTGGCCCAGGCGCAGCAGGAATTGACACAGATTTATCCGCAGCCTGGTTGGGTAGAACATGACCCTCAAGAGATATGGCGCACCCAGTTGGCGACAGCGCAGGAGGCGTTGCTCAAAGCCGGCATCCATGCCCGTGAGGTTCGCGCAATTGGCATTACCAATCAGCGTGAAACAACCGTGGTGTGGAACCGCGTCACGGGTCGCCCGATTCACCACGCCATCGTCTGGCAGGACCGTCGTGCCGAGCCGACGTGTGTTGCGCTACGGGAGCGTGGCCTTGCGGGGGTGATTCAGTCGAAAACCGGCCTGCTGGTGGATGCCTATTTCTCGGGTACCAAACTAAAGTGGCTGTTGGACAATGTTCCAGGTGCAAGGCAGCAGGCAGAAAACGGTGACCTGGCTTTCGGCACGGTGGATAGCTGGTTGATTTGGCGCCTTACCGGTGGCGCGGTTCACGCAACCGATGTCAGTAACGCATCGCGCACGATGTTGTTCAATGTGCATGCCAATCAGTGGGATGCTGAATTGCTGCAGGCACTCGACATCCCGATCAACATGATGCCGTTGGTGAGGCCATCAAGCGCGCTTTACGGCGAAGTCAGCCCGGACTTGCTGGGGCATGCCATCCCCATTGGGGGGGTGGCGGGGGATCAGCAAAGTGCGCTGTTTGGCCAGGCTTGTTTCAAAGCGGGCATGGTCAAAAATACCTATGGCACGGGCTGTTTCATGCTCATGCACACGGGGAACAAGTTTCAGACCTCGCACAACGGATTGATAACCACCAGCGCGGCGCAGCCCACGGCACAAACCGAGTTTGCGATGGAAGGTAGTGTGTTCGTCGGCGGTGCCGTGGTGCAGTGGTTGCGTGACGGCTTGCATGCCATTCAGGGCAGCGGTGAGGTGCAAGCGCTCGCCCAAAGCGTGCCGGATTCTGGTGGGGTGATTGTGGTTCCGGCCTTTACCGGTCTGGGTGCTCCCTACTGGAAGCCGGACGCCCGTGGAACCATCACGGGACTTACGCGTGGAAGCACCGTGGCGCATATTGCAAGGGCTGCGCTAGAAAGCATTGCCTACCAAAGTGCAGCACTGCTGCAAGCCATGAGTCGCGATGCGGTGGACGCAGGGGGTGCCTCGGTGTCCGAGTTGCGGGTCGACGGAGGCGCCTGCATCAATGACTTGTTGATGCAATTCCAGGCGGACTTGTTGGGAATTCCGGTGGTGCGTCCCGCCATTACCGAAACCACCGCACTGGGCGCGGCCTATCTGGCGGGGTTGACCACAGGGGTCTATCAAAGTACGGACGAGCTGTCAGCGTTATGGCGAGCAGAACGCCGCTTCTTGCCCACCCTGGACACGCAGCGTGCCAAAGAACTTATGGAGCGGTGGGAGCATGCAGTCAGGCAAACGGTGCTCTGAGGAGCGCGACATCAACGCGAGTTCGTTGCAAATGTAAATGCAACCCATTTTGGCCACCGGGTTTCTACGTATAATCGGCGGCTGTGCATAAAACACAGTCTGTAACCTGGGTGTAATTTGAGATGGTGACAATTGCGTCGATCGCAGAAGAAGATGCGAAGCCATCTGACTTCACGCCCCTGACGGCTGAGCAGGCCAAGGTGTTGCGCGAGCAGCAGCCTTCGACCTCTCCGTGGGTCATCATTGGTTTGCAGGTTGTTGTGGGTTGCCTTGTGGCTTTGGCTACTTGGGGGGTGACGGGTAAGTCAAGTTCCGGTTGGTCGGCGGCTTATGGTGCACTGGCGGTGGTAATTCCCGCTGTGTTGTTTGCGCGTGGGTTGATGAGTCAGTTCTCATCCATCAATGCAGTGACGGCAGGTTTCGGTTTCTTTGTATGGGAAGCAATCAAAATTGCTGTGAGTGTCGGGATGCTGTTTGCGGCCCCGAGATTGGTTATAGGTCTGGACTGGTTGGCAATGCTGATTGGCCTGATCGTGACCCTGAAGGTATATTGGGTGGCGCTATTAATGCGTCCTAAACGAAAAATAGTTTAAAGAGTCAACAATGTCCGCAGAAGCAAACGCACCAACAGCCAGTGAATATATTGTTCACCATCTGACGCATTGGCAAAACAAGCCACAGACCGAAATCGTTGATTTCTCGGTCTTCAATCTGGACTCCCTGTTCTTTTCAATCACCTTGGGCATCTTGGGTTGTTTCTTTTTATGGAAAGCGGCTCGTAACGCTACATCGGGCGTTCCTGGTCGTTTTCAAGCGGCGGTCGAAATTTTGATGGAAATGGTCGATGGTCAAGCCAAGTCCATTGTTCATAACGCCAACAGCCGCAAGTTGGTTGCTCCTTTGGCACTGACGGTGTTTGTTTGGATTTTCCTGCTGAATGCCATGGATTTGTTGCCATTGGATTTGTTGCCAACGATCTGGGGTTGGATCTATGGTGCAGCCGGGCATGATCCACACCACGCCTATCTGCGTGTGGTCCCTACGGCCGATCTCTCGGTGACCATGGGGCTTTCAGTTTCTGTTTTGTTTATCTGTTTGTTTTACAACATCAAAATTAAAGGCATGGGTGGTTGGGCGCATGAGCTGGTCTCGGCACCATTCGGCACCAGCAAGAATCCAGTTTTCGCAGTGATTTTGGGTGTTGTTAATATCGCTGAGCAGTTGATTTCCTTCACTGCCAAGACGGTGTCGCATGGTATGCGGCTGTTTGGAAATATGTACGCGGGTGAGCTGGTGTTCATGTTGATTGCCTTGTTGGGCGGTTCGTGGGCATTCTCAGCTGAGCCGGGGTCACTGATGCTTTTGTTACTGCACGTTGTGGCTGGTTGGGCGTGGGCGGTGTTCCACATCATCATCATCTTGTTGCAGGCTTTCGTGTTCATGATGTTGACCTTGGTCTACATCGGACAGGCGCATGACGCGCACTAATTTCTAGTTGGTTTTGTTTTTGTTTTTTTAGTTCATTTAGGAGTCAATCATGGTAGGTTTTGAAGTCATTAGTTTTGCTGCTCTGGCTGCTGGTCTGATCCTCGGTTTGGGCGCTTTGGGTGCTTGTATCGGTATCGGCATCATGGGTAGCAAATACCTTGAAGCGGCTGCTCGTCAGCCAGAGTTGATGGGTGAATTGCAAACCAAAATGTTCGTGTTGGCTGGTCTGATTGACGCGGCTTTCATTATCGGTACTGGTATTGCTTTGTGGTTCGCCACTGCAAACCCGTTCCTCGCTCAAATCGCACGCTTGGTTAAGTAATAGCTGCCTGCAACAACATTGTTGAGGGAGAAACACTGTGAACATTAATGGAACACTGGTAGCGCAAGCTATCGTCTTCGCATTGCTGGTCCTGTTCACGATGAAGTTCGTGTGGCCGCCCATAGCGGCTGCATTGGACGAGCGTGCCAGCAAAATCGCTGCAGGTCTTGCTGCTGCTGATAAAGCTAAATCCGAACTTTCATCCGCCAATAAGCGGGTGGAGGACGAGTTGGCCAAATCGCGCGCAGAAAACACTGCACGACTGGCAGATGCCGAGCGTCGTGGTCAGGCCATCGTGGAAGAGGCCAAATCAAAGGCAACCGAAGAGGGCAACAAGATCATTGCTGCCGCCAAGGTTGAAGCTGAGCAGCAAACCATCAAGGCCCGTGAAACACTGCGTGAGCAAGTTGCCGCGTTGGCTGTCAAGGGCGCCGAGCAGATTCTCCGCAAGGAAGTCAATGCTGGCGTTCATGCTGACCTGCTTGGCCGTTTGTCGGCAGAGCTGTAAGAGGACGCATATGGCTGAACTTGCCACCATTGCCCGCCCCTACGCCGAGGCGCTGTACAAAGCGACGTCATCGGATTTGAATGGCGCGGCTGTGTGGGTTGATGAGTTGAAAGAGATTGCGAAAAATTCGCAGCTCCAGGAATTCTCGGATAACCCCAACGTGACTGCTGCTGAGGTATTTGATGTGATTTCCGGCGTTGCCAAGGTGGCGCTACCGGAGATGGCAAAAAACTTTCTGCGCACCGTGATTGAAAACGGACGCTTAAGCGCATTGCCCGAGATTGCTGAGCAATTTCGTGCACTGAAAAATGCCCAAAGTGGATCGTCTGACGCGGTGGTGTACAGCGCCTTCGCCATGGACAGTGCTGCACTGTCCAGCTTGGCGCAAACGCTGGAAAAACGATTCGCTCGCAAACTCAATCTGTCTGTCGAAATGCAGCCAGATCTAATTGGCGGCATTCGCGTGGTGGTGGGTGATGAGGT
>CAJASG010000555.1 GCA_903944555.1 uncultured beta proteobacterium | reverse complement strand
TGCCCGAGTGGTGAAATAGGTAGACACATCGGACTTAAAATCCGCCGCTTCGTGAATAACGGGCGTACCGGTTCGATTCCGGTCTCGGGCACCAATCATTGAATAGATTGCTATTAAATAGATATCGATTTCGCTATGAAATTGATAGCAATCCTGGGGTTGTAGGCAATCTGTAGGCAGGTTGCCCAAAAGCAGCGCCAATAGACGTTCGCCACTGGCACTCCATCACCCCAACATCAGACGAAAAAAACCCCAGCGGTTTAAGGCTGGGTGTAATCTCTTTCGAGCCACGTTCAGAGATGTGAAGCGCAGGGGCTTGATGCCAGGTTGCATGTTGTCACCACATCACCGGCACCGTCCTCAATTTGAGATTCGGGTATTGGCAGCACTCCCAAACTGCGGTGCAGCCTGATATTCCTTGCGTGGCGTCTCTGACGTAGCTCCATCCCTAAACTGGCGCTCAGTCTCATCAGGCCGACGATGCCAGTGATTTTCGTGATTGTCGTAGATGTAGGTTAGCACCATGCCAGCCTCGCCCATTCTCACCAGAATAATCGATGCTACTCTTTGGAATTGGGGCGGGGCCTGCTCCAGTGCGGTGATGCGTGTATCAAGACTTTGAATTTAATGCCCCCAGTTTGTCGATTCGTTGGGTTAGTTCGTCAATCTCAGTCCGGCCACGGTAATTGTCGTCAACCACCTGCTGCAGGGCTTTCACACATTTCCCCTCAGGGGCCTGCGCCGCGATGACATTCGCCCGGGCTTGCGCATTACGAACTGCAAAAAGCGGGCTGTGATAGCTTTTGCTGTCGACGCCGAAATGGTGGCCGTCATTGGTGTGTGTTTCGGTGGGCAAGACTACGAATCGGCATTGCGTTGGGATGAGGTTGCGGTCGAATGACCTTGGTGTCATCAAAACCAGAGGCGCGGCACAGTGTCCCGAGCGCCGGTTTTGATGTGTGAGCATGGGCTGGAGTGGCTGCACCACTTGGCAAGCGAGCCGCACCGATTGTGGAAGCGCGTTTGGTGACCAACACACAGTTTCTCCAAGAGGGTAGTGCAGAGAAAACCATACTGGTGAAGTTTACGGAGTTATCCATGGAGGCGCACATACCGGGCATTGGCAATAGACGGATAACTTGAGGTTAGGCATTGCGTTATTGCGTGTTGCCGCGGTTTTTAGGCCGCTACTTAGGGGTTCCCAAACATGCGGTATAATTCGAAGCTTGAAATGCGGGAATAGCTCAGTTGGTAGAGCGATACCTTGCCAAGGTATAGGTCGAGAGTTCGAACCTCTTTTCCCGCTCCAGATTCAAAAAGGGAAGCTATTGCTTCCCTTTTTCGTTAGTCATAAGGCGCGATAGCAAAGCGGTTATGCCCCGGATTGCAAATCCGGTTAGTCCAGTTCGACTCTGGATCGCGCCTCCAGGTCTTGCCCTCCATTTTTCTGATTATTTGGTGGCGTCTTTCGTTGACGCGGACCTAATCATGGGTGCTCGGGTGCGGGAGCGAGTCACCTCATGGCACAATCAATCATTGCATGTGAAGCCGTGCCCAATGGAGTCCATTGAAAGGAAGTGCGAATATCCGGATTGCAGCCAAGAACTCCGCGTCGATGGGGGTTTTGACCTGAAATGACCCCCTCCGTTTGCACTACTAAAACTATTATCTATGCCACGCTATAACGCTCCTTTTGAAATTCACGTCCATGGACAAGTTCCATTGCGTGTGGACGTCAAGTTTGACCAGCTTCAAGATGCGCTCAAACCCATGTGGAAATACGCGGGAGCACGGTCACTGACCGACGGGGCCAGCAGTTCTTACGAGGATGAGCCGGGAATTAGATTTGATGCACAGGATCATTTGTTGCAAATGTGTTGGACTGTTGCGGGCGATGACGATTTTCGGCAGACGTTGGATGAGGTTTGCATGAACCTCAATGAGCTTGCGGATACGGGGGCGGCAATTGAGGTGACGTTCTACGATGCTGATTTTGACGAAGAAGAGGGGGCTCCGGATACGGAGTCCAAGGATGACTTTTTGATGCTATTTGTTGGCCCCAATCCAGCGGCCATCATGCAAGTGCAAAGGGATCTCTTGGTGCAGGATGTGATCAACATGATGGAGCGCCATTTTGACGGTGCCGAGTTGGGTGGTGTCGTCGCTGAAGTGGACAAGCTTTTTGCTCAGCGCTTTGACGCATTGGTCAGTTCTTTGGAAATTGGCAGGCCGCCGCGCGGTTCGGGTGGTGGTCACGGTGGTGGCCATGGCGGTGGCAGAAAGCCCAGGCATCTGCACTGATCGTTAATTTTTTCATTTGAATATGCTCAAAAAAATCAAAGTTGAACAGCTGACTCTTGGAATGCATCTAAAAGAGTTTTGTGGTTCTTGGATGGAGCATCCTTTTTGGCGCACAGGTTTCGTCATTACTGATCCCAAAGACATTAAGAGCGTGCTCGCCAGTAGCATCAAGGAAGTCTGGATCGATTGCAGCAAGGGTCTTGATATCGCTGAGGGGCAAGTCGCGGTGTCATCCGCTGAATCCGAAGCACAGGTTGAGGCCGAGTTACAGCAGGTTGTTGCGAGTTACCGGGAAATTAAGCCGGTGTCGACCGCTGCGGAAATTGATCGCGCTGCGAGAATTTGTTTTCAGTCCAAGCAAGCGGTCATTTCCATGTTTGAAGAAGCCCGTATGGGTAAGGCAGTGGACACCGGTGGGGCTCAGAAGTTGGTGGAAGAAATCACCGATTCGGTGGCACGCAATCCAGGCGCTTTGATCAGTCTTGCGCGTCTCAAAACTGCGGATGACTATACCTATATGCATTCCGTTGCGGTGTGCGCGATGATGGTGGCTTTGGCCAAGCAATTGGGATTGGATGAAGAGAAAACGCGATCAGCGGGTCTCTCCGGCCTTATGCATGACTTGGGTAAGGCTGCAATGCCGATGGATGTTCTGAATAAGCCGGGCAAACTGACCGATGCCGAGTTCTCAATCATCAAAACACATCCGGAAGCAGGGCACCGCTTGTTGCTAGGTGGTAGCAAAGTTGATCCCATGGTGTTGGATGTTTGTCTGCACCACCATGAAAAAATGGATGGATCAGGCTACCCAAAGGGTTTGAAGGGTGATGAGATCAGTCTATTCGCCAAGATGGGGGCCGTGTGTGATGTGTATGACGCCATTACCTCCAACAGGCCGTACAAGTCGGGTTGGGACCCTGCTGAGTCGCTTCGAAAAATGGCGGAGTGGGCAAATGGCCACTTCGACGGAAAAGTATTTCAGGCCTTTGTAAAGAGTTTGGGCATTTATCCTATTGGTTCATTGGTTCGGCTGACATCGGGGCGCCTGGGGGTGGTGGTCGAGCAAACGGGCAAGTCCTTGACAACCCCGTCGGTCAAGGTATTCTTCTCCACCAAATCGAATATGCGGATTGTTCCCGAGGTTGTGGACCTATCCCTGCCGGGAACCACTGAGAAAATCGCAGGCCGCGAAGACCCTGCCAAATGGCGTTTCTCTGACCTCAACGAATTGTGGTCAGGCTTGTCAAAGCCGCCGTGGTGATTTGGGGGGAGAAAAAAAGGAGCAACCGAGTAATCGATTGCTCCTTTTTCATTAACAGCCGCGTGTGACGGGCATTTCTACAGGTTTGGGGTTCACCGCATATTTGCCCAATTCAAGTTTGGCAATGGCATTGCGGTGAACTTCGTCCGGGCCATCCGCAAAACGAAGGGTCCGTGCATTGACATAGCTGTATGCCAGCGGGAAGTCATCGCACATGCCTGCGCCACCATGCGCCTGCATGGCCCAGTCGATGACCTGGCAGGCCATGCTGGGTGCTACCACCTTGATCATGGCGATTTCATTCTTGGCCAACTTGTTGCCGCCGATGTCCATCATCCAGGCGGCCTTGAGGGTCAGCAAACGGGCCATGTCGATCTTGCAGCGGGCCTCGGCAATACGTTCCTGTGTAACGGTTTGGGCTGAAATAGGCTTGCCAAACGCCACGCGGGAAGACGCGCGTTTGCACATCAGCTCCAGTGCGCGTTCGGCCAAGCCGATTAGTCGCATGCAGTGGTGAATACGGCCAGGTCCAAGGCGACCTTGGGCGATTTCAAACCCACGGCCTTCACCCAGAAGAATGTTGCTGACGGGGACCCGTACGTTTTTGAACTGCACTTCCATGTGGCCGTGGGGGGCGTCGTCGTAGCCCATTACGTTGAGTGCCCGCACAACGGTAATGCCGGGCGTGTTGGCGGGGACCATAACCATGCTTTGTTGTGAATGGCGCGGTGCTTCTGGGGCGGTTTTCCCCATGACGATGTAGACGGAGCAGCGTGGGTCGCCCGCACCAGAGGTCCACCACTTCAGGCCATTGATGACGTACTCATCGCCGTCGCGTTCGATTCGCGTGGCAATGTTGGTGGCATCACTGGAGGCCACTTCGGGTTCGGTCATGGCAAAAGCGGAGCGAATCTTGCCTTCCAGCAAAGGCTTGAGCCAGCGGGATTTGTTTTCTTCGGAGCCGTAGCGGGCAATGGTTTCCATGTTGCCGGTATCGGGTGCGGAGCAGTTGAAGACTTCGCTGGACCACATGACGCGGCCCATGATTTCAGCCAAGGGAGCGTATTCCTGGTTGGTCAAACCCGCACCGTCGTAGCCTGATGCTTGGGCGCTGTCCACCGGCAGGAATAAATTCCACAGGCCGGCAGCTTGTGCTTTTGGCTTGAGATTTTCAATGGTCTGCAATGGTGTCCATCGTTTGCCTGCGGCCGTGTTGGCGGCAATTTCGGCGTGGTAGGCGCCTTCAGCGGGGTAGATGTGGTCATCCATAAACTTCAGCAAACGGGTCTGAAGTTCTTTTGTTTTAGGTGAATAGTCAAAATCCATGGGATCTCCGGTTAGGTCAGCAGTTATATAGAGTTGGGGAAGGGGCTTTTAAGCAGTCTGGGCAAATTTCCATGCCATTTGCGCCAAGGGGCGTGCGCCGGCCGCGGAGCTGACGGCCTGGGCGCTGGACGCGGTGCCGGCTTCCACCCGTTTGGCGATACCTTGCAAAATCGCAGCAATGCGGAACATGTTGTAGGCCATGTAGAAGTTCCAGTCCGCTTTGAGTTGTTCCGGCTGTGCCAGCCCGGTACGGTCACAGTACATACGGATGTATTCCGCTTCACTGGGAATGCCAAGGGCGACCAGGTCAAGCCCAGCGATACCGCGGAACGCGCCTGGAGGAATGTGCCACGCCATGCAGTGGTAGCTGAAATCGGCCAAGGGGTGCCCCAGGGTGGACAGTTCCCAGTCCAGTACAGCTATCACCTTGGGTTGGTCAGCGTCAAACATCAGGTTATCCAGCCGGTAGTCGCCGTGCACGATACTGACCATGCTTTCATCCCGCGCCATGGTGGGGATGTTTTTTGGCAGCCATTCCATCAGTTGATCCATCTCAGGAATAGGACTGGTGATGGACGCGGTGTACTGCTTACTCCAGCGACCAATTTGGCGTTCAAAGTAGTTTCCGGGTTTCCCGTAACTGCTAAGCCCACGGTCAGAGAATTTCACCTTGTGCAGCGCGGAAATAACCCGGTTCATCTCGTTGTAAATGGACCCCCGTTGGGCGCGATCCATGCCGGGCAATGATTGGTCCCACAGGATGCGACCCTGCATGAATTCCATAACGTAAAAGGCTCGGCCAATGATTGACTCATCCTCACACAAACAGTACATGCGCGGTACTGGAACATCCGTACCGTGCAGACCCTGCATGACCGCAAACTCCCGTTCCACCGCGTGGGCAGAGGGCAGCAGTTTAGCCACGGGCCCCGGCTTGGCACGCATTACATAACTCTTGCTGGGCGTGTTCAGTTTGTACGTGGGATTGGACTGCCCGCCTTTAAACATCTCTACGCTCAGTGGTCCAGCAAAGCCTTCCAGATTCTGAACTAGCCATTCCGAAAGTTTTGGAAGATCAACTGCGTGCTTTTCGGAAACGGATTGCGTTCCCACAAAATGGTCAAAATCGCTCATGAAGTAAAGTGTTTTGGGTTGTGCCGGGTTGGACTTAGTTGTCGGATTCAATAATGCGCATTAATGCGCTGCGGTCGCGTATGACCAAGCCGCCCGGCTCGATCCGAATGGCATCCTCTCGCTCCATCGATTTGAGTTCCTGATTCACCCGCTGCCGTGACGCACCCAGCAACTGGGCCAATTCTTCCTGTGCCAACTGCAAACCAATACGCACTTCGCTGCCATCGCTTAAGGATGGAACCCCGTAGCTTCGGGCTAGATGCAACAATTGCTTTGCCAGACGCGCACGCAGGGGCAGGGTGTTGAGGTCCTCTACCAAGCCGTAGAGCTGGCGAATGCGCCGGGAGTGAAGGCGTAAAAGGGCTTCGTACAGTTCGACGTGTGCTGCCAAGATTTTTTTGAAATCGGCTTTGGCGACACACATCATGGTGGTCTCTCCGTGCGCGTAGGCATCGTGCGTACGTCGGTCCCCGTCGAAGATCGATACATCGCCGAACCAGATACCCGGCTCCACATATGTCAGTGTGATTTGCTTGCCCGAGATCGAGGTCGAGCTCACCCGCACCGCGCCTTTGGCGCAGGCAATCCATTCCTCGGGCGGTTCGCCGCGGGCGGCAATCAAGTCGCCGTCTTTGAAACGTTTGACGTAGGCGCATCGGAGTATGTCGTGTCTGAGGGACGGAGAGAGCGAAGAAAACCAGCGACCGGAATTGATTGCTGAACGTTCGTCAATAGTAAGAATAGGTTCGTCCATAGCCTGTCTTTTGGGTGACTGTGCGTGTCGATGTTGACAGCTGCATTGTCACTCCCGAGACCTGCCTTTGTCCTGGCTTTTGTCACCTGTGTGTCTGGTGTTGCACCCGAAGGACCATTCTTCCGGCTGGGGGCGCAGCTCAATTGCTTGCGATACTCGGGGAAACGCATGCGTGCAATTGATCAGATATGCGAAAATGGATCTTACAAATGAAGCTGTCACAAAAATTGAATTTATCCGCGCTCGGACTTGCACTTGCCTGTGCTGCATCTGGCAGTTCGGCGCTGACTTTGGGGCGGGCCAGTGGCGCTGCAATTGTGGGGCGCCCTCTGGATGTGACTGTTTCAGTACAGCTTGCTGCAGACGAAGAATCCAACGGCATCTGTTTCGAAGCGGATGTTTTTTACGGTGACTCCCGGCAAGATCCCAGCCGTGTCACGGTATCGTCGGACGCCGCATCTCAAGGCCTTCCCCTTAAAGTGCGGGTGTCTGCCTACGCACCCGTCGATGAGCCGATCGTGACGATCTATTTGCGTGCAGCCTGCGGTAAACAGGCCACGCGCCGGTACGTATTGCTGGCCGATTTGGTGAGCGATTTGGTGCCATCTGTCGTGGCATTGCCGGTGGCAAGGTCGACAATAAACGTCCCCGCCATAGAGGTGTCTGCGCCAAAAGCTTCCTCTCGATCCATCGCCCCAACGGGTGTGTCCAGTGCTCCTGGCGCGGCCGTGGAAAAGTCTCCTGCTGTTGCCAAGACCCCTCCCGTAAAGGCGATTAGCCGCCCAAGTACAGATGTAGCAGCGACTCCTGTAATTCGACGCGCACGCTTGAAGCTCGCAGCCATTGATTTCAATCAGGATCTGGACCCGACTCTCAAGATCAGCAGTGAGTTGCCATTCCTGCCCTTGGAGGATCTTAAAAAGCGCAGTGAGGCCATTGCACTATGGCGATCGTTAAATGCCTCGCCCGAGGAAATCTTGCGCGATGGATTGCGCCTGCAATCCATGGAGAGTGATCTTAAAGTGTTGCAAGACGTCACCTTGAAGAACCGGCAGGTGATGCAGGATCTTGTTGGGCGCTTGGACCGGGCCGAGGCGCAACGGTATGCCAATCCGTTGGTGTACGGTTTGGTTGCACTTTTGCTGGCTTGCGGAGTCGGACTGGCGTATGGGTTTTTTCGGTTGCGTGCTGCGCGTTTGGGGTCTTCGCCGTGGTGGCGAGGTCCGAATATGGGCGAGAAACCCGATGCACTCAATGTTGCGGACATAGGTGGCGACACGCGCAAATCACCTAATTCGAACCCGGCAACGCAACCGGATGTCGTTGCAGAGCCAGTGCCTGTCTCGGGCTTGTACGAAGTGGACATTGATTTGCATTTGGCAAACTCGGCGTTCACTGATCTCGGTAAGCCGATGCCAGTTGCTCCAACAGCGTCCACTGCTTCTATTGCAGCGTTGAGGACCGCAGATATTTCAAGTCGCGCAGATTTTGCACAAAGCGTGTTTGGAACGTTTCGGGAGATCAGTACCGAGGAAATGCTGGACGTACGCCAGCAAGCGGATTTTTTCATGACCCTGGGTCAATACGACGAGGCCATTGCGGTGTTGGAGGCACGTATCAAGGCTGGGGGAGAGGTCAATCCTTTGATCTACCTTGACTTGCTTAAGGTTTTTCATACGTTGAGTAAAAAAGCAGAGTACGACAGTTATCGCAACCAGTTCAACGAGTTTTTCTCCGGAAATGTGCCTGCGTACGCGATGTTCAATCAGCAGGGCCGAAATTTGGATGCTTATCCAAGCATTTGTAATCGGATCGTAGAGCTTTGGCCGACACTTGATGCAGTCGCGTACATCGAGAAGTGCCTGGTCCGTGCACCAGGGGTCGACACATCCAGTGGGTTCGAGCTGGAAGCATTTAGGGATCTGTTGATGTTGCACGGCGTGGTGCGACGATTGGTGTCTTCGTCAGACTCCGGATTGATGCCGTTCAGTGCTCTCAGAACGTATTCGAATGCCACTGAAAACGCTGTCAAACCACCGTTGCGAGTGGTTTCTCCCGCATCTAGCGCTGAGTTGCCCGCCAAAGAGATGTTGGACATCCCCCTGGATTTTGACTTGTCTGAGCCTTCAAACAACCTGATTGAGTTTGATGGGGTGAGCTTTTCTGCGCCGCCAACACCGAATTAACTCGCGTTTAGCGGCGCACCTGAAGCGCTCCCGGATTGATGATGTTCGTGGGAGTACCTTTGATGAAGTTGACTACATTGTCGAAGGCTGCTCCAAAGACCAATTCATAGCTGTTTTGCTCCACGTAGCCAATGTGCGGGGTGCAAATGCAGTTCTCCAATCGGAGTAATGCATGGCCTTGCAAAATCGGCTCAGTTTCGAAAATATCAACCGCTGCCATGCCAGGATGTCCACGGTTGAGTCCACCGATTAAGGCGTCTGTTTCAATGAGTTCTGCGTGCGACGTGTTGACCAATAGAGCCGTGGCTTTCATGAGTGCCAGATCCGACGACGTTACGATATAACGGGTCGTTTCACTGAGCTTCAAGTGAAGGGATAGCACGTCGGATTGGGTAAAGAAGGCCTCGCGGCTTGGCGCCGCCAGATGGCCGTCTTGAACTGCTTTTTCTCGCGATGCTTCACTACCCCAAATGACAACTTTCATCCCGAAGCATTTGCCGTACCCGGCTACGAGTTGACCGATGTTGCCGTAACCCCAAATGCCCAGTGTTTTGCCACGCAAAACACTCCCCAACCCAAAGTTTGGAGGTGTGGATCCAGACTTGAGTCCGGACTGCTGCCAAGCGCCGTGTTTGAGGTTCCCGATGTACTGAGGTAGTCTGCGCATGGCCGCCATGGTCAGCGCCCATGTGAGTTCTGCTGGTGCTACAGAGGAGTCAATCCCTTCCGTCACCGCTACACCCCGTTCTGTACAGGCTTGCACATCAATGTAATGGCCCGCACGCCCGGTCTGTGCAATCAGTTTGAGTTTGGGTAACTTTTCAATGAGAGATTTTGAAATGTGGGATCTGTCGTGAATGAGCACGATCACGTCCGCATCCTTGAGCCGAACCGCGAGTTGGCCTTGTCCTTTTACGGTGTTGGTATAGACCTTCGCTTGGTAGGCTTCCAACTTGGACGCACATTCGAGCTTGCGCACGGCATCCTGATAATCATCCAGAATAACAATATTCATACGCCCGTATTGTGCCTTGTCCGCAGATGATGGGCCATGCCAAAACCTTGACCTAGCCCTCAGCTTAAAAATACCGCTATTTCAGAATATCCCCAATGCAGAGGTA
>CAJASG010000554.1 GCA_903944555.1 uncultured beta proteobacterium | reverse complement strand
CCGAGCGGGCTTGCTTGCCCGAGCCACCATGGGATTGTTTGATGCTCACGTCCTGCCCGGTCTTGGCTTTCCAGTGTTTGGCAAAGGCGGCGTTGAACTCCACGTACAACTCGCGGGTTGGATCGTAGGACACATTGAGCAGCGAGACGGCGCCTTGAGCGAAGGCGCCTAGCGATGCACTGGCCAAAGCGGTGGCCAGCGTGAGTTTGAACAGGGTACGGCGTGCGGTCATTTTGAATCCAATTCATGGCAAAGTTGCGATGAAATGGATTCTGGAATCCAATCGTTAAAACTGGAACTACTGATTCGTAAGTTCTTAATTACTAAATCATCTTAGTGACTTACTGTGCCACGCGACGGGCGAACTCCACGTACCACTCCAGGCAGCCGGGGTTGGCCATGGCTTCACGGTTCACCACCTTGTCCAGCGGCTGGCCCAGCAGCAGTTTCTTGATCGGCAGCTCCTGCTTTTTGCCCGACAGTGTGCGTGGAATCTCGGCCACCTGGAAAATATCGTTGGGTACAAAACGCGGGCTCAGCGCCGTTTTGATGGCATCGACCAGTTTGGTCCGCACACCATCGTCCAGCACCAGGCCGTCACGCAGCACCACAAACAGCGGCATGTAGCTTTCGCGCCCCAGGTATTCCAGGTCCACCACCATCGAGTCCATCACCTCGGGCAGGGCTTCGACTGCGCTGTACAACTCGCTGGTGCCCATGCGCAGGCCGTGCCGGTTGATGGTGGCGTCGCTGCGGCCATAGATGATGCAGCTGCCATCAAAGGCCACCTTGAGCCAGTCGCCGTGGCGCCAGACGTTGGGGTAGGTGTCAAAGTAGCTGGACAGGTAGCGCTGGTTGCCTTCGTCGCCCCAGAAGAACAGGGGCATGCTGGGGATCGGCAAGCTGCACACCAGCTCGCCGACTTCATCCGTCACCGCGCGCCCTTGCTCGTCCCAGGCCTCCACGGCGCACCCCAGGGCGCGGCATTGCATGGCGCCGGGGGTTTGTGGCAGCTCGCGGTTGCCGCCGATAAAGGCGCCGGCAAAGTCGGTCCCTCCCGAGATGTTGCACCACCAGATGTCCTTTTGCGCCTCGGTGCGGGCGATGCGGGCAAATTGCGCTGTGCCCCAGGCTTGCGCTTCGGCGCTCAGCGGCGAGCCCGTAGTGCCCAGCGCCCGAACGCGGGAGAGGTCGCCACATTCGCCCAGGTCGATGCCTGCTTTCAGGCAGTTGGCAAAGAAGGCCGCCCCGGCGCCAAAGAAGCTCACCTTCAAGTCGGCCGCAAAGCGCCACAGCGTGGCCCAGTCCGGGGCTTGTTTGTTGCCCTGCGCGTCGACCGTGCTGCCACCCGGATTACCGTCAAAAATGCAGCAGGTGGTGCCGCCCAGCAGGCCGCCAATTTGGGCGTTCCACATCACCCAGCCGGTGGAGCTGTACCAGTGATAGCGTTCGCCCAAGGAGTTGGGGTGGTAGCTGCAGCCGATGTCGTTGTGCAGATTTTTCAGCGCCATGGCTACCACGATGGTGCCGCCGTGGCCGTGCACGATGGGCTTGGGCAGGCCGGTGGTGCCGCTGGAATAGACAATCCACAGGGGGTGGTCAAACGGCAGCCACACGGGTTCAAACGCCGCAGTTTCAGCATCATTTGTGGCTGTAGCCCCCGTAAAACGTGCGCAAGCAGCTATGTTTTCTATAGCAGAAAGATCCAGCCCCAGGTTTTCCTGCAGGATGACGTGTTGCACCGACGGCAGGGCGGCACACAGTTCGACCACCACTGCCGTGCGGTCCAGGTCACGCCCGCCGTAGGTCACACCATCACAGGCAATCAGCACCTTGGGCGTGATTTGGCGGAAGCGGTCCAGCACTGCATTGGTCCCCATGTCCGGGGCGCACAGGCTCCACACGCCGCCAATGCTGACCGTGGCCAGAAAAGCCACTGCCGCCTCTGGCGTATTGGGCAGGTAGGCTGCAACCCGGTCGCCGGGCTGAACCCCCCGGGCGCGCAGGTGCAAGGCCAGCGAGGCCACTTGGCGGCGCAACTCCGGCCAACCCAGTGTGCGCGGCGCACCGTGGGCCAGGCTTTTTTCGTTGTGGCTGATGATGGCGGGCACACCCGCCGCATGGGCGGCCTCCACATGCCGAAACACCTGCTGCACATAGTTGACCTGTGCCCCGGTAAACCATTGGGCACCCGGCATTTTGCGGCTCTCCAGCACGGCGGTGTGCGGGGTAGGGGACTGCAGCTCAAAGTAGTCCCAAATGCTTTGCCAAAACCCTTCCAGATCCGTCACCGACCAGCGCCACAGCGCGTCATAACTCTCAAAAACCAGTCCGCGCTGTGTGTGCAGCCAGTCCTGGTACAGGCGAATCTGGGGGATGTAGGGTGGTGGTGCGGTGTGGGTCATGAAGCAAGGTTAACGTGACTTGCTCACCGGCAACAAGCACGTAGGTGTCACCTGCAGGCGCACTAGGTGTCTCCCAGGTGTCTCCCAGGTGTCTCCTGGGTGTCTTCAACGGCCTTCTTGCTGGTTTGTTAGGCACGGCGCCCAAATTTCGGGCACCTTATTTGTCTTAGACTGTAAAAAAACTATTTTTCGTTGCATCACAGGAGCTTTTTACATGCCTGTTCGTCGTCCCGTTGTTCGCCATGACCATGTTGGTGCCCCGCATCTGTTGAGTTCTCTCATGGAGCCCAGGGGTTTGCTGGAAATGGCACTGCTGCCTGCCTCACTGCCACTGTTGATGGCGGCGCCCGAGGGGGACGGACACCCGGTGCTGCTGGTGCCGGGCTTCATGGCCAGTGAAGCGACCCTGGTCGCTCTCAAACACTTTTTGCAGAGCAAAGGCTACGACGTGCACACCTGGGGGCTGGGGCGCAACCTGGGCTTTCGCAGCAAGCACGCCAATGCATTGCCACAAAAAATTCGCTACCTGCACCACATCACCGGGCGCAAGGTGAGCTTGGTGGGTTGGAGTTTGGGCGGCGTTTTTTCTCTGTATGCGGCGCAAAGTGCACCCGAATGCGTGCGCTCGGTGACCACGCTGGGCAGTCCGGTCAGCGTCGAAACCAGTGGCAGCCAGTCGCCTAATGCGGTGAAGGCCCTGTACCGCTTGGTGTCCCACCGCCTGGGCGCGTCGGCCCACATGATGCAGCCCAAGGCCAAAGCCATGCGTGAGCGTCGCCGGCTGGCCATTCCCACCAGCTGCCTGTACTCGCTGACCGACGGCGTCGTGCCGCCGCAAGAGGCCACGATTGATGGCGACCCCGCGCTGCATGAAAACATCCGGGTGCCGGGCAGCCACATCGGTTTGGGCTTCAACGGCATTGTGCTTGCGATTGTTGCCGACCGGCTGGCCCAACCAGAGAGCACCTGGAAGCAGTTTGCCCCACAGGGCTTGCTCAAGCGCGTGTTGGATGTGACCGTGCGAGCGCCCCGCAAAGCCACTGCATTAGCAGCAACCTGAAAACGAAACAATAAATGCGCCAACTGAGCGAAACCGATGCTGCCTATATTTATTCAGACAGTGCCCATGCCAACTCAAACGTCACGCTGTTGCATATTTACGATCAGTCCACCGCGCCGGGTGGCGTGGTGCGCTTCAAGCAAATCTTGGCGCACGTCGAAAGCCGGCTGAATCTGCTGCCCAAATTCCGGGAAAAAATCCACCGCGTCCCCCTGGACCTGGACTACCCGTATTGGGTGGAAGACGACAACTTCAACCTGGAATACCACGTTCGCCACATTGCCCTGCCCAAGCCGGGCGACTGGCGCCAGTTCTGCATCCAGTCGTCCCGCATCCACGCGCGGCCACTGGACCTGCAGCGCCCGCTGTGGGAGATGTATGTCATTGAAGGGCTGGACAGTTTTCTGGACCTGCCCGCTGGCAGCTTTGCCGTGTTGCTGAAAATTCACCATGCCGCCATTGATGTGGCCCATGGCAACGAGATCACGAACCTGTTGCACGACTTGTCGCCCATATCGGAAGCACCGGCACCTGCGGCACCCTGGTTCCCGGAGGCCGCACCGGGCAACTTGCATCTGTTTTGGCTGGCAGGCCTGAATTTGGCCACTTTCCCACTGCGCATGGCACAACCCTTGAGCAGCAGCTGGACCTCAATCAAAGCGACGGTCCAAACCTTTGCGGGCGAGATGATGGGGCTGCCGCATGCATTCCCCATGACCCGTTTCAACACCGAGGTTTCGCCCCAGCGGGTATTTGAAACCCGGCGCTTTGCGTTGGACGATTTCAAGTCGATCCGCGCACTGGCACCCAATGCCACGGTGAACGACGTGGTGTTGGCGGTCTGTGCTGGTGGTTTGCGCCAGTACCTGCAAAAGCAGGACGAGTTGCCCGAGCAAAGCCTATTGGCGGCCGCACCGATTGCGGTGCAAAGTGAGTATGAGTCAGACCTGCGCAATAGCTACTCTTGGGTGCGTGTGGCCTTGGGAACCGATATTGCCGACCCGGTGAAGCGGCTCAAAGCGATTCAAACCGCCAGTTCATCGTCGGCCATCATGGCGCAGGCCCTCAGCGCCCGTGAGTTAAGCCACTTGGCGCAGCAAGCCCCGGCCCTGGCGATTGCCGCCACCAGCAAGATGCTGCGCTCCGCCTCGGCGTTGATGGGCAACTGGGTGCCGCTGGCCAACTGCGCCATTACCAATGTGCCGGGCTCGCGCGCCCCCCTGTATTTGCAGGGCGCCAAACTGACGTACCTGTCGGCGATCATGCCGATCTCGGACGGTATGGGGCTGGTCTTTTCGGTTACGGGCTACAACGACACCATCGTGGTTTCGTTCACGGCATGCGAGGAGCAGTTGCCGGACCCCGAAGTGCTGGCGCAGTGCTTGCGCGATAGCTTTCAGGAATACTTGGCGTTGGCCCAACGCGCCATTGCCCACAAGCCGCGTGCGCCCCGTAAAAGCCGCAGCGTTAAGAAGGCTGCAGCGGTCGCTTAGGTTTTGCCTTGGGTTTGTGAAGCGAGCGTTTGGCCAGCCAGTCGGCTGACTTCTGCCAAACCGCTTGCTGCGCGGTGGCGCCAAGAATGACGCCCATGTGCCCGCCGGGTGCGACCTCAAAGCGTTTGTCCTGTGATCCAACCAGGTCCAGTATGCCCTCGGCCGTCGAGGGCGAGACCAGTACATCACGGTCGCCAGCAAAGACAAACATTGCCGCGTGGATGTTACGAAAGCGGGATAGCTTTTGCCCGAGTTCAATCTCGCCCGAGGCCAGCTTGTTGTCGATCGCAACCTTCACCAGCATGTCACCCACCACCCCGGCGGGGTAAGCGAGCATGTTGTTCAGGTAGTCGGAGGTGGTGGTGTGTGACTCCACGAATTCGCGGTCCCACAGCTTGGTCACCAGGTCCCAATAGGTGGTGACACTGCCAATCGGATCGGTCAACTTGAAGGCGATGGTGGTGACCCAACCGGGTGCATGAAACACCTTGGGGTTGAGCACATTGAGCCGCAGGTCGGTGTATTTGCGGATCAACTTGGCGGGCGTGTTGATGACTTGCGCGACACCTGCGACCAGACCACCGCCCCGCATATCAATCGGACTGGCCACCGTCACAATGTTGCGAATGGCGCGCTTGCGCGGCAGGCCGGCGTGCAGCAAGGACAGCAGCCCCCCCATGCACCAGCCCATGAGCGAGACTTCATTGGCGCCGCTGTGCTTGCGCACGGCGGCCAAGGCCTCGCCCATCATGCGGTCGGCGTAGTCCTGCATGTTCAGTTGGGCATGGCGGCGCCGCGGCTTGCCCCAGCAAATGAGGTAGGTCTGAAAGCCCCGGGCTGCCATGTAGCGCACCAAGCTGCGGTTGGGCATGAGATCAAAGGTTTCGGTCGTCACCCCCAGCGGCGGAACCAACACCAGCGGGACGGCATGCTGGCGGCGCTGGATGGGAAGCGCGCTGCCATCGGCCAGCGTGATGGCGTCCTCGCCGTCCAGGCTGTAGTAGCGCACCGACATCAGGTCACCGTCATGGATCAGTTCGAATTCGGTTTGCCCTGATTTCACCAAATTTTGGCGACGAAACAACCAGTCAAACCCATTCACGACGGACGCGGCGGCACGCTCATTCAACTCAAGGCCCTGGTCCAGGGCCCGCTGTACTAGCTTGCGCACGGTTCGCGCCAATTACAGTCGTTTGACGATGACGCTGCCAATGGAGTAGCCCGCGCCAAACGAGCAGATCACACCGACCTCGCCGCTCTGGATGTCGGCTTGGTGCCGGTGGAACGCGATGATGGAGCCAGCGGAAGCCGTGTTGGCGAATTCGTCCAGAATCACGGGGGCTTCTTCGCGCGATGCGTCACGCCCCAGCACCTTGCGGCTGATCAACTGGTTCATGGATAGGTTGGCTTGGTGCAGCCAGAAGCGGCGCACTTGGGCGGGCTCCATGCCCAGCGCAGCCAAATGGCCCGTGATGTGCTCGGCCGCCATGGGGCACACTTCCTTGAAGACCTTGCGGCCTTCCTGACGAAACAGCTGGTCGCGGTCTTCCGGGTTGCGGTCTTCCGCGCGCGACATGAAGCCGTTGTTGTTGCGGATGTTGTTGGAAAACGTGCTTAAAAGCTTGGCGCCCAACACTTCAAAGCTGCCGGGTGGTGCCAGGTCGAGTCGCTCCACCAGCACTGCTGTGCACACGTCGCCAAAGATGAAGTGGCAGTCCCGGTCCATCCACGCATGGTGGCCGGAGGTGATTTCGGGGCTGATGACCAGCACCGCGCGGGCCGAGCCAGTGCGTACCGCATTGACCGCTTGTTCGATGCCAAAGGTGGCCGACGAGCAGGCCACGTTCATGTCAAACCCATAGCCCTGCACGCCTAGCGCAGTTTGAATTTCCACCGCCATGGCGGGGTAGGGGCGCTGCATGTTAGCGGCGGCACAAATGACGCCGTCCACATCTGCAGCGGTCTTGCCGGCTGCATCCAGTGCGGCTTGCGCTGCCTTGACGCCGATTTCGGCCATGAGGGAAATTTCGGTGTCCGGGCGGGCCGTAAACAACGGGCGCATGCGGTGCGGGTCCAGCACGCCCGACTTCTCCATGACGTAGCGGCGTTTGATGCCAGAGGCCTTTTCGATGAATTCGACGTTGGACTCGGTCAGCGCCACCCGGGTGCCTGCCGCAATTTCGGCCGCGTACTTGGCGTTATCCAGGGCCACAAACTGGTTGAACGAGGCGACCAGTTCTTCATTGGTGATGACTTCGGGCGGTGTGAAAAGGCCGGTACTGCTGATGGCAACGCGATGCATAGTGGGTAACTTCAGATGAGTGCGCAAATCTATAGCATCATACTTCGCCACCAAAGCGCTCGATCAGGTTGGCGATGTAGCGCTCGGTCATGCGTTCAAACTCGGCTTCAACCAAGGGCGCCACCACCATCTTCATCAACGCCGGTAGCGGCAGTGACATTTCGGCTTCAACTTGCAACACCACGTTGGTGGATTTTTTGTTGGCTGTAATCTTCCAGCTGCCCGATACCAGAGCGTTGCCTTCACCTTCGACCGGGGTCCACACCACCGTGCCTTTGGACTTGTTGGAAACGTATTTGGATGCGTAAACGGTCTGCATCTGAATGGCGCCCACACCAATGTTTTCCATCTCCCAGCGGTAGGCTCCCCCACCCAGGTCAACCAGCTTATCCAAGTGAGGGTAATGGCTGGCAGAAACGGGCACATCGGACAGCACCGCGAACACCTCTTTGGCCGATGCTTTCACATCAAATTCAAAGCCAAGTTCAACGGGAATGGTGATAGACATGGGTTCTCCTGGGGTGGGCTGCAACAGGGTTGAATGTTACTGCAGGGCCAGTTAGAGTAGCTTCCTTAGGTCGTGGCGGTCTTGTGCCATGTCAAATTCAAGCGGTGCCCTCTTGGTGATACTTGCCTTCCAAATTAACAAAGAGTGAGACCTGTGATGAAGAAGACCATGACGATCGACTCGATCGAAGCCTGCGTAGACCACGTCCTTGACACCATTGTGGGTGACGTGGTCCTGGGGATTCCGCTGGGGGTTGGCAAACCCAACCCCCTGGTCAACGCGCTGTACCGGCGCATCAAGGCCAACCCCGCGCGCAAGCTGCGCATCATTACCGCGCTGTCGCTGGAGAAACCGGTGGGCCATAGCGATCTGGAAAAGAACTTTCTGGAGCCTTTGGTGGCGCGCGTGTTTGAGGACTATCCCGACATGGACTATGTCAAAGACTCGCGCTCGGGCAAGCTGCCACCCAACATCGAGATCCGCGAGTTCTTCATGAAAACCGGGGACTACCTGGGCAACGGTGCGGCGCAGATCAGCTATATCTCCACCAACTACACCTTTGTGGCGCGCGACATGGGCGTGCAAGGCATCAACGTGATGGCCCAAGCCGTGGCGGCCCGGGAGGATGCGCGGGGCATGCACCTCAGCCTGTCCAGCAACCCGGATGTGAGCCATGAAGTGATTGCCAATATGCGCGCCACCGGCAAGCAGCTGATCGCCATCGGGGTGGTGAACGACAAAATGCCCTACATGCCCAATGGGGCGGAGGTGCGGCCCGACTTTTTTGACATTGTGGTGACCGATCCGGCCGCCACCCACGCCGTTTTTGCGCCGCCCAATGCGCGGGTCAGTGTGGCTGATTACGCCATCGGGTTGCACGCGTCCAGCCTGGTGGTGGACGGTGGTACTTTGCAAATTGGCATTGGCTCCTTGGGGGACGCGATTGGCCAGGCGCTGATTGTGCGGGACCGCCATGGTGCTGAATACAAACGGATTCTTGAATCCCTGTGCCCCAATGGCTTGTCGGGGCGCGAGCTGGGTCGGTTTGACGAAGGCCTGTATGGCTGCTCGGAAATGTTTGTCAACGGCTTCCTCAAGCTGATTGAGGCGGGCATTGTGCGCCGCGAAGTCTTTGGCGACACGGTGCTGCAGCAGATGCTGAACGACGGCCGGATCAAGGACATGACGGTTACGCCCGATACCCTGCGCGCGTTGTTGGACGCGGGGCGCATTCGCTCACCGCTGGCTGCGGATGACCTGGCGTTTTTGCAGCACTACGGCATCGTGCGCCCGGAAGTGACCTTGGCCGGGGACGCGCTGGAGCTGGACGGCAAGGGCTGCAGCACCAACCTGCTGGACGACGCCTGCTTCCACTGCGTAAGCCAGCACATGCTGGGCTCGCGCCTGACCAATGGCATTTTCATGACCGGTGGCTTCTTCCTGGGTCCGCGCGACTTCTATGAGCGTCTGCGCACCATGCCACCGCAAGAGCTGGCCAAAATCGACATGACCCGCATCGATTTCATCAACCAGCTCTACGGGGACGATGCCCTCAAGCGCGCACAGCGGCGCAAGGCCCGCTTTATCAACACCACCATGGTGGTGACGCTGCTGGGCGCGGCCGCCAGCGATGCACTGGAGTCCGGCCAGGTGGTCAGTGGCGTGGGCGGGCAGTACAACTTTGTCGCCATGTCCCACGCACTGCCGGACGCCCGCTTGCTGATGATGCTGCGCGCCACCCACGACAACAAGGACGGTTTGAAGAGCAGCATTGTGTGGAGCTACGGCAATGTCACCATTCCGCGCCATTTGCGCGACGTGGTGATTACCGAGTACGGCATTGCCGAACTGCGCGGCCTGTCCGACGGCGAGGTTGTCAAACGGCTGATCGAAGTGGCGGATTCACGTTTTCAGGACGAGTTGGTCAAGCAGGCCAAGGCCCATGGCAAGCTGGATGCCGACTACGAAGTGCCCGAGTGCTACCGCAACAACCTGCCGTCAGCGCTGTCGGCCAAGCTGCGGCCCTGGGCACAGGCCGGGTTGCTGCCTGATTTTCCTTTTGGCACCGATTTGACGGATGACGAGCAGCACATGGTCAAAGCCATGAAGAAGATGAAACACGCCAGCCACCACCCCACCCAGATGCTGTCGATGGCGATCAAAAGCCTGTGGGAAGGCAAGGAAGCGCCACCGGCCTACCTGGAGCGGCTGGGCCTGGCGGACGCCAAGGGGTTCAAGGAGATGCTGGTGCGCCGCTTGTTTGCGGGCAACTTGTAGAGGTGTGCTATTTCTGGCCTGCTTGGTCTGCATTGCGCAGGCGAAGCAGCGTGAGTTGCAGCAAGCGGGCGTCGGAGCTGGCCCGGTGGCGTTGTGCTCCGCGCTCGCTGCTGACCAGCGCCTTGACCGTATGCCACTGATCGGCTTCGGTTTCGTTTAACAAGGCGCGTAAATTTTCCAGCCGAAAGCTGGGCGTCATGTCGGCGCAGTCGAACAGGGCGCCAAGCCAGCTGTAGTCGTTGGCCCAGCCGTCCGAGTACACGACTTGTCCGGCGAGTTGGGCGTTGAGCTTGCGCGCCACCTCAAGCACCGGCAAGCCACGTTCCAAAATAAGCGCGCGGGGAATGTGGTGCACCGTTTCGGCGTTTGCGTCCCAGTGGGTCCAGTGCGTCTCAGGGCGCACCAAGGTGCAATAAGAGTGCCCATCGGGCAGTACAAACCCCACCTCGATAGGGTAGCTGTTGCGGCCAAACCCAGACGCTTCGACATCAAGAACGGTGGGGCATGCGCGTGCGTCCATGGGGTGGGTCAATGCGTTGCTACTGGGCCGGGAGGGCTGCACAGGCGTAGTCCAGCCACAAGCCCGCGTCCACCGCGCTCAAAGGTCTGGAGTACAAATAGCCCTGCAGATCATGGCAACCGGCGTCGCGTGCGGCATCGGCTTGCTCCACTGTCTCCACGCCCTCCGCCACCACATGCAAATGCAGGGCTTCGGCCAGTTGGCAAATGGCCCGCACCACGGCAACCGAGTCAGCCGAAGGCAGTGGGTCAATCAGGCCGCGGTCGATTTTGACGGTGTGCAGGCGCAAGGTGCGCAGCATGTTCAATGAGGAGAAACCGGTTCCAAAATCATCCATCGCCACATGCACGCCCATGGTTCGCAGTTGCTCCACCTGGGAGACGGTTTGCTCCATGTTTTGCACTGCAGAGCTTTCGGTGATTTCCAGGGTCAGCCACCGCGGCTGAATGCGGTAGGTTTCCAGCATCTGTGCCACCAGTTGGGGAAAGCGCGGGTCTAACAGCTGCAGCGGCGAGACATTTACCGCCACTGGCACACACGTGCTGTACTGGTCCTGCCACACCGCAATTTGCTCGCAGGCTTGCTTCAGCAAGGCGGTGCCCAAAGCCCCGATCAGGCCGGTCCGTTCTGCGGCGGCAATGAACTCCAGCGGGCTGACTGGCCCTACAACGGGACGGTTCCAGCGTGCCAGGGCTTCAAAACTGGTCAGTGCGCCCGATTGCGCATTCACCTTGGGTTGGTACACCAGGTGAAACTCGGAACTCTCAATACCTGCACGCAAGGCCTGTTCTTGCTCTAGTGCATTGCTGGAGCCGCGCTCAAACCGCTTTTCAGCCAACTTGTACGAAGTGCCGGGCGTGAGCTTGGCCACATGCATGGCCGCATTGGCTGCACGCAAGAGGGACTCGGCATCTTGCGCACTGTTGGGGTACAGGGCAATGCCCAGGGATGCATCCAGAAAGAACACGCCACCCGATACTGGAAGGGGTTTGCTCAGCATCTGGCGCACGCAGCGGGCCAGTTCCACCGCCGTGTCGCCTTTGCCGCCGGGCGCGGAGATGATGGCAAATTCATCTTCCCCCAGGCGCAGCACATCGTGCCCCACGTCTACCGCGCTGCGCATGGTCTGCCCGAAGACCTTTAAAACCTCATCGCCCATCGAGTGGCCATGGGCTTCGTTGAAGAGCTTGAAGCGGTCAATGTCCAGCAGTATCAAGACAAACGGCTCTCCGGCTTGGCTGTCATGGCAGCGATTGCGCAGGTTTTGAATCAAGGCGGCCCGGTTGGGCAGCCCCGTGAGTTCGTCGTGCAAGGCCTGGTGGGCCAAGGCTTGGTTGGCCTTGTACTGTTCGGTTTCATCGGAGATCAGCACTTGCACTGCGGGCACACCATCCCACTCGGAGCGAAAGTAGTGAAAGCGAAGCCACAGCGGCGTGCCATCCTGGCGCTGACGCAGGGCCTCGTAGGTGGCATCGTCTTTTTTGCCGGTTTGAATGTCTGCGATCACGCGGGCAATGTCCCGTTGCTCTGTTTTGGGGATGGAGTTCGCCACACTTGCCTCGGTTAACCCGGTGATATCCGCCACACCATAGATAGTCAGGCATGCGGGGTTGGCATAGACAATCCGGTTGGTCTTGCTGCTGCGGCTATAGATACTGATCAGGATGCCTTGGTGTGAGCGCTCGCTCAAGCGCTCGAAACGATGTTGCAATTTGCGTGCTGCGATGATTCCTCGGTCCAGCGCGGCATACAACAAGGCCATCCCCAAGGCCATGCGCAGAACGGCGCCCAGGGCAGCCAGCAATGCGGCACCATCGGCTTGGTAGAAGACGAAAATGAACTGAATCAGGCCTAGCGCAACCAGCAAGGGGCCGACCAACACTTCGGTGGGGCCACGTGCCGTTGTGGCGTTCCTCAGCCAATAGGTGCAAAGCAGCCCCAGCAGCGTGTTGATCACGGCAACGCTGGTTTGCCCCAGACGCAAGCCCCCTAAGGCAATGGCGGCACCGTTCACTAGGCTGATAGTGATCAGAATGATCCAGCCGGTTTTGGGTTGCAGCGGACGGTCAGCCAGATGCGCGGCGCCCCTTGCCAGTAAGGTCGTGTAGCTTGCGGCTACGACCGGAATGGCCAACAGACCCATCTTCGCAATGGTCGCATCGGCGTGGGTTGTTAGCCAATAGCTGGCAGGCACTAACAACTGAACCAGATTGGCCCAACCCAGGTAGTAGGTAAACGTTTGGCTGTGATCCCGCCGCCAAACCATGACCAACGCCGCTCCCATGACGAGACTGACGGTAGCATTGATGAGCAGGATGTAATAGAGATTCATTTCCAACAGCGATGGACCCAAAAAGCATTGTGCAGCACAGGCGCGACAATAGAAGCCTTTAAACCTGCGGATTTACCCTATGGCCAGCAGCCTTCTTGCCCTGATTGACGACATTGCCACCATCCTGGACGACGTGGCGGTGCTGACCAAGGTGGCGGCGCAAAAGACCGCCGGTGTCTTGGGCGACGACTTGGCGCTGAATGCGCAGCAGGTGGCCGGCGTGCAGGCCGACCGGGAGCTGCCGGTGGTGTGGGCGGTCTGTAAGGGGTCGCTGCTGAATAAATTGATTCTGGTGCCCTCGGCCCTGGTCATCAGCATCGTGCTGCCGTGGGCGGTGACTCCGCTGTTGATGATCGGTGGCGCCTACCTGTGCTTTGAGGGTTTTGAGAAGCTGGCCCACAAGTTTCTTCACAGCCCAGCCGAAGACGCCGCCCATGCGGCGGCGCTGATACAGGCGCTGTCTGACCCGTCGGTCGACTTGCTCGCGCTGGAGCAAGACAAGGTCAAAGGCGCTATCCGCACCGACTTCATTCTCTCGGCCGAGATCATTGCCATTACCTTGGGTACTGTGCAAAACAGCGGCTGGATGACCCAACTCACCGTGCTCAGCGGCATTGCGGTGGTGATGACGTTTGGCGTCTACGGCATAGTGGCCGGCATCGTGAAGCTGGATGATGCGGGCCTGTTTCTTAGCCGCAAAACAGGCGCCGATGCCTGGGCCAATGTGCAACGCGCCTGGGGCCGGGGCTTGGTGCATGCGGCACCCGTGTTGATGAAGTTTTTGTCAGTGGCGGGAACGGCCGCCATGTTTTTGGTCGGCGGTGGCATTTTGGTGCACGGGCTGCCGTTTCTGCACCACGCGGTCGAAGCGCTTGTGTCTGCACTGGCGGCCCCCGGTAGTTCGGGCGCCATGGCGACCCTGGTGCACGCCGTGCTGCCTTTGCTCCTGGACGCCCTGGCGGGCTTGGTGGCGGGGGCGTTGGTGTTGCTGGGCGTGACTGGCGCTCAGCTCTTGCGTAAGAATTTTAAGTAAATAGTGCCTAAAACGCCCGCAGATACTGCGCAAGCAGCTCCTAAATCAATAGCAAAAGGTTTGCTGCTTGCCGCTCTGGGCGCAGTGGCCTTCAGCGGCAAGGCGATCATCGTCAAGCTGGCGTACCGCCACGGGGTCGATGCGGTCACGCTCATCATGTACCGCATGTTGTTCGCGTTGCCGTTTTTTCTGGGGCTGGCGTGGTGGGCCAGCCGCGCCCAGGGGGGCGTGAAGGTGGTGCCGCTCACCCGCCGGGATGTGCTGGGCATTGTCTGGCTGGGCGTGACGGGCTATTACCTGGCCAGTTTTCTGGACTTTGCCGGGCTGCAGTACATCAGTGCCTCGCTGGAGCGGCTGGTGCTGTACCTCAATCCCACGCTGGTGCTGCTCTTGGGCTGGGTGCTGTACCGCCGACGTATCGGGCGGCGTCAGGCGATAGGGATGGCGATCAGCTACTGCGGTGTGTTGCTGGTGTTTGGCCACGAAGTCACGCTGCAGGGCAGCGATGTGGCACTGGGCGCACTGCTGGTGTTTTTGAGCGCCGTGAGTTACGCGGTGTACCTGTCCTACAGCGGCGAGATGGTGCAGCGCTTGGGCTCCATGCGCTTGGTGGGTCTGGCCACCAGCGTGGCCTGTGTGCTGTGCATAGTGCAGTTTGTCATCTTCCGCTCGCTGGATGTGGCGCTGGCGGTGGCGCCGCAGGTGATCTGGCTGTCCCTGCTCAACGCCACCTTGTGCACCGTGGTTCCGGTCATGATGGTGATGATGGCCATTGAGCGCATTGGCTCGGGGCTGGCCGCGCAGGTCGGCATGGTCGGCCCGATGTCCACCATTTTGATGGGCGCACTGGTACTGGGTGAGCCCTTCACGGTGTGGGTGGTGGCAGGTACGGTGTCGGTGCTGGTGGGGGTGTTTGTGGTGAGTCGGGCTGCGACCCAGCGCTAGCGCCAACCGCAAGTCTGGGTGGCGTACGCATAGACCAAGACCTTGACCATCATGGCTGGATGAAAGGTTTGGTTGCGTGGGACCTCTTTGGCGTACCTGTTATGAAAGGCGCTCAGGTTCAGATTGTCTACGGTGTCGCCGATGAAGTAGGCCAGATGGCCCTGAAGCAACCAGTCTTGCAGCGCATTGGGCAAGAGCTGTTGTTGCTCTGGGTGGTAGGGG
>CAJASG010000553.1 GCA_903944555.1 uncultured beta proteobacterium | reverse complement strand
GATTTCGCCCACCGTATCCGACAGATCAAAGACACGGCGTTGCTCACTGGCATGGTCACTGGCCACTTGCCTGAAATTCCCCAGTAAATCGGTCGCCCGGTGCAGGTTACGCAGCAGCAAATCATTACCTTGGCGAACGGTGTCTACAAACCCCAGCAGGTCAGAGCGTTTGATTTGGTTGGCATCCAGCATTTTCTGGAATGCATTGCCCTGATCCAGCAAAGTACCTGCCGTCATCAGGCTATTGCCCAAAGGCGTGCTGAGCTCATGGGACACGCTGGCGATCATGGTGCTGAGCGCTGCCTTGGTTTCACTGCGGGCGAGTTCCTCTTGCGCGCGTTGCAGCCGGTCCGTGGCGGCCTCCAGCTCCAACGTGCGCTGGGCAACCCGCTTTTCCAGTGTTTCATTCAAGTCGCGAATATGGTCTTCGGCGGCGACTTTGTCCGTCGCATCGATCATCAGCGCAAACAGGCCGGTCACACGCCCGTTGTCGAATTCCGGTTCGATCTGTACATCAATGATCCGCACGATGCCCGTCACGGGATTGCGATTAAAGCGGCGGTAGCTTTGCTGCGCTCCTTCCAGGCACTTGTTCCAATGCGGCATCAGGAAGTCCAGTGCATCCTTGGGCACGTAGTCGGCAATGTGCAGACCCACCAACTGGTCGGGGGTCACCCCAAACAACGCGGCGTAATGGACATTGCCAAACCGCAGTTTTGATCGCGCATCAAACGAGGCAATGGCCGCCGGGACATGTTCCATGACCATTTGCAGGTCGCGCTCTCTGCGGCTCAGAGCCAAATTCTGCACGGCAAGGTCCTTGGCAAGCGAAACCGCGCGGTCCCGCCCGTGTGACAAGGCGCGGTGGGCGACTGCCGTCAGGAAACTCAGCACAATCAATGCGCCCACAATCACCGACCCAACAATGCCAACACCGGCCCGGGGCGAAGGCTGAAACAGGCCAAAAAACTCCAAAACGCCAAGACCGGTGATCAATCCCACCGTTGCCACGGTAACGCCGATCAACCATGCACGCCCCAATATCCAGCCGGACAGGGCAATCAAGAAGGCATAGACCAGCAAGTTTCCGCTGTGCACCCCTGCGTAGGCAATGGTCATGGCCGACACAGCAACCCACCACCCAACCACCAACACCATAGTGCCGCGCCGCAAAGAGCGCTGCATTTGCCAATAGCTCAGAACCACCACACCGATTGCAGCGCCTATACCCACTGAACGTGTAGTCCACAAATTACCCGTAAGCAGCACACCGCCGAAGGTGAGCAGGCAGGCCAGCAGCGCAATCAGCAACACGCGATTCAGAAACCGCTTGTAGCTGGCGCTCTCTTCATCCTGTTCCAAATTTTCAGCCATGGGTGTCATTGAACGAAATTTCCGAGAATGGCGTTAACCCAAAGTATCGTACTGCTTGTCTAACCGTCCACCCGTCCCCGAAGCGCCTTGGTCTCGGAACGCTGGCTTTTGGCAACGCGCACCCTTTGTTTGGAGCCATACGTGGGTTTGGTGGCACGGCGGGTTTTAGGGGGCACCGCCACGCTATTCACCAATTCATGCAGGCGCATCATTGCATCGAGGCGATTCATCTCCTGGGTGCGGTGCTGCTGCGCCTTGATGACCAAAACACCCGCCTTGGTGATGCGGCTGTCATTCAGGCACAGCAGGCGCTCCTTGACTTCCACAGGCAGTGATGAGGCGAAGATGTCAAAGCGCAAATGGATTGCGCTGGAGACCTTGTTGACGTTTTGCCCCCCTGCACCCTGCGCACGGATGGCCGATATTTCGACTTCGGCCTCGTTGATCTCCAACAGCGGTGGTGCGGCAGGTTCAGCCATGGGTAACTGGCACCATGGCGTGCTTTAGGCAGTCGTCGGGGTTACGGCTGCACCCCGCAATTCGGACTCCGCCACATAGCGCGCCACAAAGGCGCCCACTGCGCTCTCGGGCAGGGGCAACCACACCGTGTGACCGCTGCCCGGCGCCACGGTCATGGCTTGCGCTTCGGCGTTTTCCATGCTTACCAGCCGCACATCATGGTTCCCCTGTGGATGAATCACCTCCAACAAGTCACCCACGGAAAATCGGTTGCGGACATTCACCTGTGCCAAACCGCGCTGCGCGTCAAACGCCACCACATCACCCACGTACAGGCTGCGGCCGGACTCGGAATAGCCGCGCAGATAGTTTTGCGTGGACTCGGGCGTGTGGCGCTGGAAAAAACCGGAGGTGTAACCCCGGTTGGCCAGACCTTCGAGCTGCCCCAGCAAAGCCGGGTCCAACTCGCGCCCGGCCACCGCATCGTCAATCGCCTGGCGGTAGGTTTGCACCGTGCGCGCCACGTAGTACGGGCTCTTGGTGCGGCCTTCGATCTTGAGTGAGTCGACACCAATTTCCACCAGACGCTGCACATGCTCGATGGCACGCAGGTCTTTGGAATTCATCACATACGTGCCGTGCTCGTCTTCTTCAATCGGCATGTAGCTGCCCGGGCGCTGCCCTTCCTCGATGACATACACCTCGGAGCGCTCCATCGCATGGGCATCTTCGCGCTCCCGCTCGGCTGCGGCTTGGGGCGCCAGAATGTCGCCCGAGGCGTCCACCACGCCGGGCTGGGTCTTGTAATCCCAACGACAGGAGTTGGTGCAACTGCCCTGATTGGCGTCGCGGTGGTTGAAGTAGCCCGACAGCAGGCAGCGGCCCGAATAGGCAATGCACAAGGCGCCGTGCACAAACACTTCCAGCTCGGTGTCCGGGCATTCCTGGCGGATCTGCGCCACCTGGTCCAGCGACAACTCGCGCGACAAAATGACACGGGCCACGCCGACGCTTTTCCAGAACTTGACCGCCGCCGAGTTGACGGTGTTGGCCTGCACCGAGAGGTGGATTTCCATCTCGGGCCAGGTCTCGCGCACCATCATGATCAGGCCGGGGTCGGACATGATCATGGCGTCGGGCTTCAAGGCAATCACCGGCGCCATGTTTTGCACATAGCTCTTGATCTTGTTGTCGTGCGGGAAGATGTTGGACACCAGATAAAACTTGTTGCCCAGCGCGTGGGCCCGGTCCACCCCCTGCTTCAACACCTCGATATT
>CAJASG010000552.1 GCA_903944555.1 uncultured beta proteobacterium | reverse complement strand
TGATGCGGGCCACATCGCGCGCAATGGCCCGCTGCAATGGGGTCAGCCGAGGCTGTGCCGCCCGATTGACGCGCAACTCGGCACTTTTGAGAGCCGCCAGCAAGGGCTCCACGCTGCCCGCCAACTGGGCTTGTTGTTGGGCCAGTCGGACGGCTGACTCGATATCCACCACCAGGTTTTCGTCGCGGGAACGCGACAAGCTTTGCATCAACTCTTCCAACTGGGTACGCTGCAATGACACCTCGCTCAAACGCGCTTCGGTGACGGCCAGCTTGGCCGCTGTTTCCATCGCGAGGTCTTGCGCTTGTTTGGCCATGGTGCGCGCTTCGGTCGCGTGCTGGCCTGCATCAGCGCTTTGGCGTGCCAGTTGCTCTTGAATATTGGTCAACTTTTGCCACAGCAAGCCACTGCCCACCAAGCCAGCGACCGCGACCACAGCCACTGCGGGCAAAAAACGCTGGAGAACACTGCTATTGGCAGCGGACGGTACCGCTTGTGACGCCGCTTCAGCCAGCGCAGGTGTTTCAGTGACGAAGGACTCGGTGTTCATTGCATCGATTCTATCGACGCCATCAGGTAATCCAACTGCGGCCGTGACTCGCAAACAACAGAAAATCCAGCCTCCCGGGCAGCCTGCGCAATGCGCGGATGGGTCACCACTGCCCTGGCCTGCGGCCAGGACTGTTCTGGGCAAGCCGAAACCAGGTTGGTGATGGCCTCGGAACTACTGAAAAGCCATACCGAGCCGTCAGCAGCGGACTGACGCACCAGGGCGCGGTCTTGTTCCGTCATGTCCGGGCCACGTCGCTGGTAGGCGACTACGAACTCCACGTGACCACCGGCCGCCAGCACCTGGTTGGCAAACCAATCGCGTCCGTGCCCCTCATCGGTGGGCATGGCGAGACTGGACGCTCCGCGCACAATCAATACACGGTATCCGGGTTTGACTTGACTCTGCACTATTCCCCACAGGGCTTCGGAATCATATTGACCCGCCTGCAGGTTAGGGGCATCAATGAACGCGGGCTCGGCATGCGCCCGCAACATCGCAGAAAAGCTACCCGGCCCCGTCACCATTGCTCTTGTTTTGATAGCTGATTGCGCAGTGAATACGGGGCCTGGGGTCGTTTTTAGCTCAAAAAAATAGTCCACCGCATTGCCACTAACGAACATGACTGCGTCATAGGTATGCAACCGCTCCCACTTCGCCTTCACCGCCATGGCATCGGGCGCAGCGGACACTTCGATCAATGGAAAGGCCAGGGCGTCGTACCCAGCACCCGCCAATGCGTCCACCCATTTTCGGGCTTCCAGCCGGGGACGGGTGACGATCACGCGCGTGGTCAAACCGCTGCGACTCCTTGCGCTGCCACGCCCGCCTGGAGTTGCCGCGCCACGTCCTCACCCAAGGCTGTGGCGGCTGCGGCGTCCACCGCTAAGCCGCGCGCTTGCGCATGTACCAAGGGCAGCACACCCTCGGGGTCACCCCAGACCGCCCGAATGTGCAACATATCGCCATCCAGAGTGGCATAGGCGGCAAGGGGCATGGAGCAACTCCCCCCCATGACCCGGCTCACCGCGCGCTCGGCGGACACGGCCAGCCAAGTTGGCACATGCAGCAAGGGCGCAAGAATTTGCACCACATCCGCCCGGTCCGACCGCACCTCGATGCCCAAGGCGCCCTGCCCTGCTGCTGGCAGCATTTGCTCCGGCTCGAACGCAGCACGCAAACGTGCCTGCAAACCCAGCCGCTTCAAACCCGCTGCCGCCAGCACAATACCGTCATACAAACCGTCATCCAGTTTGCGCAAACGGGTGTCCAGGTTGCCGCGCAGGGCTTCAATTTTTAAATCCGGCCGCAGCGCCCGCAGCAGCGCCATGCGCCGCAGGCTCGATGTTCCCACCACAGCGCCCAATGGCAACTCATCCAACGAGGCATAGGTGTTGGAAACCCAGGCATCGCGCGGGTCTTCGCGTTCCATCACGCAAGCCAAGCTAAAGCCCTCGGGCAGCTCCATGGGAACGTCCTTAAGGGAGTGCACGGCCAGATCGGCCTGCCCACCTTCCAAAGCGGTTTCCAGTTCTTTGACGAACAGCCCCTTGCCGCCGACCTTGCTCAGCGAGCGGTCCAGGATTTGGTCCCCAAGGGTGGTCATACCCAAAAGATGGACGGTATGACCTTGCTGCTCCAGCAGCGCTTTGACATGTTCTGCCTGCCAAAGGGCCAGGCGACTCTCACGTGTGGCGATCGTATAGTTGCGCAATGTCGTAACCTGTATGTAATCAATGGATAGTCTTCAATGCTAGCATGAGCGCTATGAAAAACGCACCCGCAGCAGCGCTTGCCAAGCGCGAAAAAGAGAACGAACGCCCCTTGGTTGAAGACATCCGTCTGCTGGGTCGAATTTTGGGCGATGTGATCCGCGAGCAAGAAGGCGTGCAGGCCTATGAACTGATAGAGCAGATTCGTACGCTTTCGGTGGCCTTCCGGCGAGACGCCGACCATGAGGCCGATCGCGCGCTGAAAAAGCTACTCAAGGGGTTGAGCGGCGACCAGACCGTCAGCGTGATCCGCGCCTTCACCTATTTCAGCCACCTGGCCAATCTGGCCGAAGACCGCCACCACATTCGCCGCCGCACCATCCATGAACGGGCGGGCGACACGCAGGAAGGCAGCATTGAGGTGGCCATGTCGCGCCTGCGCTGGGCCGGCATCTCACCAAAGACCATTTCTAACACCCTCGCCCAGAGCTACGTTTCACCGGTGCTGACGGCGCACCCCACGGAAGTCCAGCGCAAAAGCATTCTGGATGCCGAGCGGGACATTGCACAACTGCTCACCGCGCGGGACGAGATCAAAACACTCGCCGCCTCGTACGACAGCAAAAAGGACGCCCTGACGCCCAAAGAACTCGCCACCAATGAAGCCGTGATGCGCGCACGTGTCATGCAGCTGTGGCAGACCC
>CAJASG010000551.1 GCA_903944555.1 uncultured beta proteobacterium | reverse complement strand
GTGCTGATGCCGTTGGGGTAGTACTCGTGGGTGGTCAAGCCCTCGGGCTCCAGAAAAATCTGGTGGCTATCCTTGTCCGCAAAGCGGTTGATCTTGTCTTCCACGCTGGGGCAATAGCGCGGGCCGACGCCTTCAATCTTTCCGGTGAACATCGGGCTGCGATCGAAGCCACTGCGAATGATGTCGTGGGTGCGCTCATTGGTGTGGGTGATCCAGCACGGCATTTGCTGGGGGTGTTGCTCCACCCGCCCCATAAAACTGAACACCGGCACCGCAGCACCCATGCCGCCCGGCATGCCGTCCCCCGGCTGCTCCTGGCACTTGCTGAAGTCAATGGAACGTCCGTCTATGCGTGGCGGCGTGCCGGTTTTCAAGCGTCCCTGTGGCAGCTTCAACTCTTTCAGCCGGGCTGACAGGCTAACCGCTGGCGGATCGCCTGCGCGTCCGGCGGCGTAGTTATTCAAACCGACATGGATCTTGCCATCAAGGAAAGTGCCCGCCGTCAGCACCACGGTGTGGGCGCGGAATTGGATGCCCACTTGCGTGACAGCTCCCACCACCCGGTCACCCTCCACCATCAGGTCGTCCACCGCCTGCTGAAACAGCCACAGGTTGGGCTGGTTTTCCAGCATGCGCCGAATCGCCGCCTTGTACAACACGCGGTCGGCCTGGGCGCGGGTGGCACGCACGGCCGGGCCCTTGCTGGAGTTGAGAATGCGGAACTGGATACCGCCCTCGTCCGTGGCCAGCGCCATGGCGCCGCCCATGGCATCCACCTCTTTGACCAGGTGGCCCTTGCCGATTCCCCCAATCGAGGGGTTGCAACTCATCTGCCCCAGGGTCTCGATGTTGTGGGTGAGCAGCAAGGTTTTGCAACCCATACGGGCGGCAGCCAGTGCAGCCTCGGTTCCGGCGTGACCGCCGCCGACGACGATAACGTCAAAATTCTGTGGGTAGAGCATGGGGCGATTTTACCGACGACCGGCGCCACGCGCACAAGCCCGGCTATACCGACGCCCCGTACAACTCAAGCTTCTCCAGGGACACGATCTCGATACGTCCATAGCCCAAGGTCAAAACGCCCGCACCCGCCAGCGCCTTCAGCTCCTTGGACAAGGTCTGGCGGGTGATGCCCAGCATCATCGCCAGCGACTCTTGCGACACCGCCACACCGGCACGCGCATGTGCGGCCATGGTGGCGTCGCCCCGGGCCAAAGACAGCAAGCGCCGCGCAATCCGGGTGCGGGTGGAGCGCAGCATGGCGTCCTCCACCAGCCCATACAAGGCGCGTGTACGCACCGACATGAGTATGGCCATACCGCCGGCAAAGGCGTTGCGGCGCATCAGCCGAGTCAAGGCCGGCGGGTCAATGAACAAGACCTCGGATGCTTCCATGGCGGTCACGTCGTGGGGCCGTGGCATGCCGTCGAAATGGGAAGTTTCACCAAACCAGATGCCCGCCTCCAGCACCGACAAAATCCCCTCCCGCCCATCTTCGCCCAGGGTCGAGACTTTCAACGCGCCCGAAAGCACGGCAAAAAAACCGCCGCCTGTGTCACCCTTTCGGAACAGCATCTCGCCTGGGCGCAAATGCACTACGGCAGACACTGCCAGCATGGCTTTGCGCTCGCCCAGCGGCAACGCCCCGAACCACGGGTTGCACGACATCACACGCAGCCATTCACTTTTCGAGTACGTCACCCATTTTTTCCCAGTAGTTACCCTTAAATGTATATTTTTTGACAGTTGTCAGTCAAGCTTCGGGTTAACGTGGCAGGCTGCAAAGTTCACCCCCAAAGGCCCCCATGACCGCAACGCCCCTGCACTCCGTCACTCCGAGTGACGCCACCCGCAACATGCTGGAAGAATCACTCAAGCTGCAGCGCGCTGCGTATTTCGCCCACCCCTACCCCAGCTTCGCTGAGCGCAAGGCCGACCTGCTCCAACTCAAAGCCTTCATTCAGGACAACCGCGATGCCATCGTCGATGCCATCAGTGCCGACTACGGCAACCGTTCACGGCACGAAACCCTGTTTGCTGAAATCTTCAGCGTGGTGGACGGTGTCGACCACACCATAAAACACTTGAAATCGTGGATGAAGCCACAAAGCCGAGGAGTCGACTGGCGCAACTTTTTTGGTGCAAAAAATCGCGTCATTCCCCAACCACTGGGCATTGTCGGCGCCATCGTGCCCTGGAACTTCCCCATCAACCTGAGCTTTAGCGGGCTCATCGCCACCTTCGCCGCAGGCAACCGTTCCATGGTGAAGATGTCCGAGAACTCCCGCCATCTGGCCAAGCTACTGATGGAGAAAAGTCCCAAATACTTCCCCAAGGAAAAGCTCGCCTTCTTTGACGAAACCGGCGGCGTTGGCATCGAGTTTTCACAACTCAAGTTTGACCACCTGCTGTTCACCGGTTCAGGCCAAACCGGCCGCGCCGTCATGGCTGCCGCCGCACAAAACCTTTGCCCCGTCACGCTGGAGCTCGGCGGTAAATCGCCGGCCATCATTTGCGACGACTTCCCGCTGCGCAAAGCCGCTGAGCGCCTGTTGTTCGTGAAGTGTTTCAACGCTGGCCAAATTTGCACCACGGTGGACTACGCCTATGTGCCCAAAGCCAAAATTGCAGAATTTGTGGCGCTGTCCAAAGAGATTGTGGCCACCCGTTACCCCACGCTGGACACCCCCGACTTCACCTCCATGATTGACGAGCGCTCGTTCCACCGCGTGGTCGCCGCCATGGAAGAAGCCCGCGAACGGGGAGCCACCCTGGTGCAACTGATTCCCGGCAAGGCCTGGGACGCCAGCACCCACAAAATCGCCCCGCACCTGGTGCTCAACGCCCCCGACGACTGCACCTTACGCACCCGCGAGATTTTCGGTCCCGTTCTGCCGGTCGTGGGCTACGAGTCCATCGAAGACCCGATCAACGCCATCAACGCCCGTCCACGGCCCCTGGCGCTGTACCCCTTCAGCAATGACAAAGCCCTGATCCACACCTTGTTGCACCGTGTCATGTCGGGCGGTGTGAGCGTGAATGACGGCCTGTTCCACGTTGGCCAGCACGACCTGCCCTTTGGCGGCGTCGGCGACAGCGGCATGGGCCACTACCACGGCTACGAGGGCTTTGTGACCTTCTCCAAAATGCGCCCGGTGTTCTACCAAGCCGGCTTCAGTGCGGTGAAATTTTTGTGGCCCCCGTACGGCAAATTTGCCACCAAATACCTCGATTTCCTCACCAAGTAATTGGCAGGGGCGCACACCGCCCTTCACGCACCAAAGGTTTCAAAATGAGTTTGCAAGAATTTGACTATGTCGTCGTCGGTGGCGGCGCATCGGGTTGCGCGGTGGCGGGGCGTCTCAGCGAAGACCCCAATGTGTCGGTGTGCCTGCTGGAAGCTGGGGGCAGCGACAACACCGTGTTTGTGCGCGCGCCGCTGGGCTTTGCCGCCACGCCGCACCTGAAGCTCAACACCTGGGGCTACAACACCGTGCCACAAGCCGGATTCACCAATGGCCGCCAGGGCTACCAGCCGCGCGGCAAGGTCATGGGCGGATCGTCGTCTGTCAACGCCATGGTCTACACCCGCGGCAACCCCAAAGACTACGACCGCTGGGCCGAGCACAACCCCGGCTGGAGTTACCAAGATGTACTGCCCCTGTTCAAACGCTCGGAGAACAACGAGTGCTTTGGTGCCACCGAATACCGCGGTGTCGGCGGCCCGCTGAACGTGGCCTACCTGCGCAGCCCCAGCCCACTGAACGAAGCCTTCATCCAGGCCTGCGCCGATCAGGGCATTCCGCGCAACCCGGACTACAACGCGGCCAAGCAGTTTGGCGTGTCGCCCGCCCAGGTGACGCAAAAAACCGGTGAACGCTGGAATGCAGCGCGCGCCTACATCGACCCACGCCGTAGCCAGCCCAATCTGACTGTCATCACCGGCGCCCACACCAGCCGCGTACTGCTGGACGGCAAACGCGCGACCGGAGTGGAATACCTGCAAGGTGGCCAAACCCTGCAAGTCAAGGCCAAACGCGAAGTGATTTTGAGCGGCGGCGCCTATGGCTCACCGCAGTTGCTGATGCTCTCTGGCATTGGCCCGTCCGAGCACCTGCGCCAGCATGGCATTGCGGTACAGCACGAACTGCCTGGCGTCGGCCAGAACCTGCAAGACCACATCACCACGGTGCTGATCTACCGCACCTCCCGCTGGCAAGACACCATTGGCACCTCGCTGCGCGGCGCCTGGGCCTTGCTCAAAGCCATCTTTGAGTGGCGCGGCAAACGCACCGGCTGGATCACCACCAACGTGGCCGAGACGCAGGGCTTCATCTCGACCGAGGGCAACCCGGACTACCCCAACATCCAGCTGGCGTTTTGCACCAGCATCATTGACGACCACACCCGCAAACCCCACCTGGGCCATGGCTACACCCTGCACGTCACGCTGATGCGGCCCAAGAGCCGCGGCACGGTCAAACTGGCCAGCGCCAACCCCACCGACGCGCCCCTCATCGACCCGGCCTACTTCAGCCACCCGGATGACATGACCGACCTGATCAAGGGCACGCAAATGGGCTTCGACATCATGGAGTCCAAGGGACTGGCGCCCTACCGCGGCAAGATGCTGTACCCGCTGGAGCGCAACAATGTGGCGCAGATCGAAGCATTTCTGCGCCAGAACTCCGACACCGAATACCACCCGGTCAGCACCTGCAAGATGGGCCCGGCCAGCGACCCCTTTGCCGTAGTGGATGCCACGCTCAGGGTGCACGGCATTGCCAACCTGCGCGTGGTGGATGCCTCCATCATGCCCAACCTGATCACCGGCAACACCAACGCGCCATCGATGATGATTGGGGAGAAGGCGGCCGACCTGATTCGCGCGGGAACTTAGCAGGCACGCCCCCAACGGTTGCGGCAGCGGAAAAACGCTACTATTTTGATAGCTGCTTGCGCATATCCCACGGGGGCTAGAGGCCTAAACCGCATAAACCCGTCACAAAGCCCGCTGCCGCGATGCCAACAGCGCACCAACCCACAGCGCCAACGCCGAGAACACCAAGCCACGCGACAGCCCGCCCGGGCCATCGGCGATCCAGCCGACAATGGTGGGGCCGACAATCTGCCCGGCGGCAAACACAATGGTGAAGGCGCTGATGCCCGCGCCCCACGCAGCCTGCGGCAGGTTGTGCCGCACCAGTGCCGTGGTGGACGCCACCAGCGACAAAAACACGCCCCCAAACAACAGGCCCGAGGCCAGCACCAACGGCCACGCCTTCGTGAGCGCCGGCAAGATGGTGGCAAACCCCAGCAAGGCACACAGCAGTGCCAGCGCCTGCCCACCCTTGTAGCGGTCCAGCAGGCGTGCCCAGATGCGTGAGGAAGCCAGCACCGCCAGCCCCAACAAGGCATAGAACACGGTCACCGCGGAGCCGCTGGCCCCCTGCTCGCGTAAGAGTGCAATCACAAACGTCATGTAGCCGATGTAGCCCACGCCAAACATGGCGTAGCCGGCCAAGGCGAACCCCATCGGCCGCCAGGTAAACACTGCCACCGCCGCCTGCGCGGCCGGGGTCACGGGCGCCAGGTGCGACAACACACGGGCGGGCCACGCCAACACGGCACTCACCCCACCGCAGGCCAGGGCCAGCATCCACCAGGCCCAGGCCCAGCCATGGGCGTGGGCACTGGCGGCCTCCAGCACCGCGGGCACCAACAGGGCCGACAGCACAATGCCAAAGCCCGTGCCGCCGTAGTACAGGCCAATCAAAAACCCGCCGCGCGCAGGCTGCAAGGCACCGAGGCGGGCCGCCAAAAGCCCGCCGGCGATGAACACCAGCGCACTGGCCAACCCGGCCAGCAGACGCTGCGCCAGCAAGGGTCCGGTGGCCGTAAAAAAGCCGCTCATCCCCATAAAGACACTGGCCAAAACGGCCCCCACCATCAACACCGGGGCCGCACCAAAGCGCTGCAACAAACGCGGCGTGATCAACGCTCCCAGCAAATAGCCCAATGCGTTGACCGTGTTCATGGCTCCCGCCAGGGTGTAGGACCAACCCAAATCCGCCCGCATCGGCGGCAACAGCAAGCCATAGGAAAACCGGGTAATGCCCAACGACAGCGCGGCCCCAGTGGACAAGGCCAGTGCCAGCCACACCAGGTGCCGCATGGAGGGGTGCAAAGGGGGCGTGGTGTTGGTCATGGTTCTTGCATTGTGCAAGAACGCGTGCCAGAAGGCGCCCAGCTAACTTTTCCCCATGCCGATCGGGGCCGGGGCGCGCATCAAAATATGCGCGACCAGCCGGTCATAGGCGGGGTCGCGCTGGTACTTGCCGCTTAGCGGATCGCAGTTGGTGGCGAAGGCGGCGTCGAGCTCTTTCCAGTCGGCCTCCGCCAGCACCTGGAGTGCCATTGGCAAAATCTCGGTTTCTTCCAGCCGGATGTGTTCCATGGAAAACTCAATGTACTTTTGGGCCGCTGCGGTGAAGGCCGGGCGCCGGCCATGGCCCACCAGCTCCCACGCCAGCAGCAAATGTTGCAGTTCGCGCACCGCCGTCTCGCCATGGACATGGTCTGCCTCCAGGCGGGCAATCAGCTCAGCGGTCTGCGGCGCCAGACGAACCACACGGGGAAACAACAGCTCAGACTCTTTGGGATGGTGCAGGCGCGTCGGGAATTCATCGACGTAAAACAGCATCGCCCGCATCACGTCAAAGAAACCCGCCAGATCGTCCTGCGGGCCCCGCGCCACCATCAACTCCAGCGAGTGCAACATGGACGCCAGCGCGGCGTGCTCGTCACGGATGATGCGGATACTTTCACGGGCCATATGGGTCTCCTTTAGCAAGCGCCAGCATGGCAGGAGGTGTCCGACTTGACCTTGATACAGATCACTTACGCAGCGCACCCACCCCCCGGACAAACCCGAAGCAACGGCGTCGTGCACAGGCACCGCTGAGCCACAAGCCATGGCCCATAATCGCTGCGGGACTTCTAAAAAATAAAATCATCTTCGTTGGAAATCTGAGCCCATGAACAGCAAGTTGACCTCGCTGGGACTGGGGTGCTTGCTCTTTGGCTGTAGCGCGCTGCATGGCGCACCGCTGCAAGTTGCCATTGGCGAAAGCAAGCTCCCTTATGTCTCGGCAGAAAACCGATCAGGCGTCGAATACGAGCTCATCACCCGCACCCTGCAAGATGCGGGGATCGATTTTGAACTACAGCACCTGCCCAACAAACGGGCCCGGTTGATGTTCGAACGCGCCCAGCTGGACGTCGCCATTGCAACCGAAGGCGCAATCGTCTCCGAACCCTATATCGCCTACAAGAACATGGCGATCACGCTGTGCGAACAGCAGATCAAGCTCAGAAAAACAGCCGACCTGGCACCTTACCAAACCGGCGCGTTCAATAACGCCAACAAATTTCTCGGAGCCGACTTCACCCGCATCGCGGCCAACCTGATGCACTACCGGGAAATCTCGCCACAAAAGCTGATGAATGGCATGCTGATGGCCAAGCGCATTGATGTCGCCATAGCCGACATCAACATCTTTCAACACGACCAGCGGGAAGTCGACCCCCAGGGCAGCAAAGCACTGTGTCCGTTCGCCATCTTTGCGCCCACGCTGTACCGACTGGAGTTTCGGGATCCGGCCATCCGGGACCGATTCAACCAATCATTAAGCCAGTTGCGTGCCAGCGGGTTCTACGAGGCACTGGCCAAGAAATACCAACTGCCGCTGGACCGGCAGCGCCCCTACTTCAAGCCCTGAACCGCAGTATGTTTCGACGCCGCACTCACTCCTGATTTCATAGCTGCCTGCGCATATTCCACGGGGTCTAGAGACCTATTTGACTCATAATTTCGGCCAACAACTACTTTGGTGTCCAGCGCTTCAGCAGCAGCGCATTGCCAAGCACACTGACCGAACTCATGGCCATGGCTGCCCCCGCCACCACCGGGTTCAGGTAGCCCAGCGCCGCCAGTGGAATGCCTGCCGCGTTGTAGGCAAAAGCCCAGAACAGGTTTTGCCGGATCTTGGCCACAGTGCGGCCCGAGATGTCCAGGGCGGCCGCCACCAGCAGCGGGTCACCGCGCATCAAGGTGATGCCCGCTGCGTGCATGGCCACATCGGTGCCATTGCCCATGGCCATGCCGACGTCCGCCGCTGCCAGTGCGGGGGCGTCGTTGACGCCATCGCCCACCATCGCCACGGTGTGCCCGCCGTCTTTCAGGGCCAGCACGCGGGCGGCCTTGTCGCCGGGCAGCACCTCCGCCATCACTTCACCCTCTTCAGGGCGCAACCCCAGGCGGCGGGCCATGGCCTCGGCGGCACCCCGGTTGTCACCGGAAATCATCACCGTTTTGATGCCACGGGCACGGAGCGCGGCCAGCGCTTCCTTGGCGCCGGGTTTGGGCTCGTCGCCAAAGGCCATGAGTGCGCGCAGGGTCAAGCCTTGGGTGGTGCGCTCGGCCATCGCCGACACCGTGGCGCCTTGGGCCTGCAACTCTTGCGCCTGAACCGCCAAGGCGGTGGTGTCGACACCCAACTCGTCCATCCAGCGCAGGCTGCCGATCAGAAAGCTGCGCACCCCCACTTCACCTTCCGTTCCACGCCCGGGCACCGCGCGCACGTTGTCGGGCGCTTGCACGGGCAAGCCCTGCTCCTGTGCACGCATCACCACCGCACGCGCCAGCGGGTGCTCGCTGCCACTTTGCAGACTGGCGGCCACTTGCAAGGCTTCGTCCTCCTGCATGGCGGGGGCCAGGCGCAGGGCGGTCAGCTTGGGACGGCCAAGGGTGAGCGTGCCGGTCTTGTCAAAGGCGACGATGTCCACCTTGTGTGCCAGCTCCAACGCCTGCGCATCCTTGATCAAAATGCCGAACTTGGCGGCCACTCCAGTGCCCGCCATGATGGCTGCGGGCGTGGCCAGGCCCAGCGCACAGGGGCAGGCAATCACCAGCACCGCCACTGCCCGGATCACGGCCAGCTCAAAGCCGTAGCCGGCAAACCACCAACCCAACAGGGTCAGCAGCGCAATCACCAGCACCACCGGCACAAACACGGCGCTCACCTGGTCCACCAGCCGCTGGATCGGCGCTTTGGCCGCCTGCGCGTCTTCCACCAAGCGGATGATGCGTGACAACACGGTTTCGCTGCCCACCGCGCCCACCTGCATCACCACCCGGCCCTCACCGTTGATGGAGCCGCCGGTCAACATGGCCACCGCGTCGTTGGCGGGTGCGGGGTGCTTGTCCACCGGCAGGGGCTCGCCGGTCAGCATCGACTCATCGACCTGGGTGTGCCCCTCCAGCAGCACGCCATCCACCGGGAAGCGCTCACCCGGTTTGACCACCAGCCGATCCCCCACCAGCACCTCGGCCACCGGCACGTCCACCTCGCCATCGATCCCCATCAGGTGCGCCACATCAGGGCGCAGGGCGTGCAGGGCACGGATCGCCGAGGTGGTTTGCTGTTTGGCACGCGCCTCCAGCCATTTGCCCAGCAGCACCATGGTGACCACCACTGCCGAGCCTTCGAAATACAGATGGACCATGGGCACCATGGCCCCGTGCGGCGTACCGAGCTCGGCGCTCAGCCACAACCACATCGACAAGGCCCAGCCCGCCGTGGT
>CAJASG010000550.1 GCA_903944555.1 uncultured beta proteobacterium | reverse complement strand
CATTTCCCTGATTTTTGGACGCCGCCTCTCACGCATCGTGGTCTATGGCATTGCCCTGTACTTTTTGCTGGCCGTACCTGCTGCCCGTAAGGCCTCCCGCAATTACCTGCAACGGGCCCTGCAGCGCCCTACCACCTGGCTCGACCTGTACCGGCACATCCTGGCGTTTGCCAGCACCATCCATGACCGCTTCTACCTGCTCAACAACCAAGATGACCTGTTTGACATCCAGGTGTTTGGTGCCGAGCCGATCATTGAACTCCAGCGTCAAGACCAGGGCGCGTTACTGTTCGGCGCGCACATGGGCAGTTTCGAAATCCTGCTCAACCATGGCCGCAGTCACCGTTTCAACTCCTGCATTGCGATGTACCCGGAAAATGCCCGGCAGCTCAATCGTACGTTGGCGGCCATCAATCCGGAAGCGATCACCGGCATCATTGCGCTGGGCCAGATCGACTCCATGCTGACCATCCACCACAAGCTGGAAACCGGCGCCTTGGTCGGTGTCCTGGCCGACCGCGCCGCTGGCCCGGACCAGTACCTCACATTGCCGTTCTTGGGTGCACCAGCACGCTTCCCGACCGGCCCCTTTCGCATGGCGGCCATGCTGGGGCACCCGATCTACTTCATGACTGGGCTCTACTGCGGCGGCAATCGCTATGAGGTGCACTTCGAGCCGCTGGCCGACTTTGCAGAAGTCCCTCGCAGCCAACGCGATGCAGTGGTCCGCGAGACCTTGCAAAAATACGTCGCAACGCTGGAGCGGCATTGCAAAGCAACACCTTACAACTGGTTTAATTTCTTCGAATTTTGGGAGTCGGCACCATGAAAAACAAACACCGGGTGTTGCCGCTCGTGCTCTGGCTGAGCGGGATGCTGGCCTGTCTGCTGGTGATGGCGCAAACCCACTTTGTGGCGGATTTATCGGCCTTCATGCCCCGCACGCCCAACGCGCGCCAGCAACTTTTGATCGACCAATTGCGCGATGGCGCGGTGGCGCGACTGATGATGATGGGCATCGAAGGGGGAGATGCCGCTGAACGCGCCCGCCTGTCACAAGCCCTCGCCAAAGACCTGCAACAAACCGGGCTGTTTGTCGCGGTGCAAAACGGACAAGAGGAGACACAGGAACACGACCGCGCCTACTTCTTCGACAACCGCTACCTGCTCAGCCCGGCAGTCACGCCCGCGCACTTCGAGGTCGACGGCTTGCACGCGGCAATCAGCAGCTCCATCGACGCACTGTCTGGTGACGCCGGGATGAGTATCAAGCGCCTGTTTGCACGCGATCCCACGGGCGAAACCCTGCAGCTGCTGGACCAGTTTTCCGGTCTCAGCCAACCGCAGAATATCGACGGCGCCTGGGCCTCGCGGGACGGCAAACGCGCCTTGCTGCTGGCCTTTACCCGCGCCGCCGGGTCTGACACCGAAGCGCAATCCCAGGCGGTGGACAAGGCCCGCTCCCTCTTTAGCGCCTTGCCAGAGCGCAGTGCGGACACCCGCCTGGTGATGAGCGGCGCCGGCGTGTCCTCGGCAGCCTCGCGCAACACCATTCAGGATGAGGTCGGACGCCTGGCCACCGCCAGTTTTGTGCTGGTGGTCTGCCTGCTGCTGGCGGTGTACCGCTCACCAACCCTGCTGGTATTGAGTCTGCTGCCCGTACTGTCCGGTGTCGCTGTCGGCATCGCCGCAGTGAGCCTCAGCTTTGGCCAGGTGCATGGCTTGACGTTGGGCTTCGGCACCACCCTGATCGGCGAAGCGGTGGACTACTCGATTTACTTCTTTATTCAGCGCAGCACCACCCAAGTTTCCCGTAATTTCTGGCGCACCATCTGGCTCGGTGTGCTGACATCCATCGCCGGATTTGCTGCTCTGATGAGCTCCAGTTTTCCGGGCCTGGCACAGCTGGGCCTGTATTCCATCAGCGGCCTGGTGGCCGCCGTGCTGGTCACGCGTTACGTGTTACCCGTCCTGACACCCCAGAAATTGGCCTTGCGCGACCTCCGCCGGGTGGCCGCCAAACTGGACCACGGCATCGGACGTGCCGCCGCACTGCGTTGGCCCGTGGTCGCGTTGGCACTGGCGGCTACCGGCGCCATACTGCTGCACAACGGCAGCATCTGGAATCGCCAACTCTCCGGCCTCAATCCGATTCCACAGTCCGAACGGCAGGTGGACGAACAACTGCGTGGTGACCTGGGTGGCACCGACACCCGCTACATCATGGCGCTGACGGCGCCAGACCAGGAAGCCGCGCTGCAACTAGCCGAACGTGCAGGCACTGTGCTGCAAGGCTTGGTAAAAGAGCAAGTCATGGCCGGGTTCAGCTCACCTGCCACCGTGCTGCCCAGTGTGGCGCTGCAGCGCGCCAGACAAGCCGCGTTGCCCGACGCGGCACAGGCACAAGAACGGTTGCAGCAAGCGCTGCAAGGCTTGCCGGTTCGGGCCGAGCGCCTGGATGGGTTTCTAACCGACCTGCAAACCGCACAACAACACCCGCCCCTGCTGCGCAAGGACCTGGACGGCACCTCAGCGGCGCTGATGGTGGACGCCATGCTGATCCCGCGCGCATCTGACTACCTGGTGTTGATGCCCTTGCGCCCCATGACCGACGGCCCATTGACGGACAACATCCCACTGGACCAGGTGCATACCGCGCTGCGCACACAGGGCCTGAACGACGCGGTGGTGATCGACATGCTGGAGGAGTCCAGCAGCCTGTTTGATGGCTATCGCCACGAAGCCCTGTGGCTGTCGGGATTGGGGTGCCTTTTCATCCTGGCGCTGCTGATGGCAGCGTTGCGCTCCTGGGTGCGTACCCTGCGGGTGGCGGCGCCGCTGGCGTGTGCCGTGGTGTGCGTCACCGCAGCCCTTCTGCTGCAAGGCACCCAGCTCACCATCCTGCACCTGGTGGGTTTGTTGCTGGTGGTGGCCGTCGGGTCCAATTACGCCTTGTTTTTTGACCGTGGAGCGCAGACCGGCAGTGCCGAGTATCGGCAGCAAACACAAATCGCCCTGGTCGTCGCCAACCTGACGTCAGTGGGCAGTTTTGGCTTGCTGGGCCTGTCCAAAGTACCGGTGCTGGCCGCCATCGGCAGCACCGTCGCACCCGGCGCATTTCTGGCACTGGTCTTTGCCGCCATTCTCACGCGGGAGCGGGGTGATGCGCACCCACACTGAGTTGCACACGGCAGCCCAACGCAGCAAAACGCTGCTGGTGCTGCTGCCGCCCTCGTTGTCCAGTATTGACGACTTTTACGAACAGGGGTTTGTGGACGCGGTGCGCCAGCGCCAATTGCCCGTAGACCTGCTGCTGGCCGATATCACAGCGCAACATGTACTGGACAACACCGTGGCCGCCACGCTGTACACGGAGGTGCTGCAGCCCGCCCGGGCCGAGGGCTACCGTGCCATCTGGTTGGCTGGGATTTCCATGGGGGGCTTCAGTGCCCTGCACTGCGCCGCCCAGCATGCACACCATCTCGCAGGCCTCTATTTGATGGCCCCCTACCCGGGTACTGGTGATGTCCTCGCGGAGATCCGCGCAGCCGGCGGTGCTGCCGCGTGGTGCCAGCAACAGACCTCAGCCCTGGACGAACGCACATGGTGGCACTGGTTGGGCCAGCAATCCCTGAGGGCGCAATGGACCACGCCGGTGTATTTCGGTACTGGCGACGCAGACCGGTTCCTGAGCGGGCAGCGCCTGCTCGCCGATCTGCTGCCCGAGGCGCACATTCACAGTGTCCCAGGCACGCACCAATGGTCAACCTGGAAGACCCTGTGGAACGACTGGCTGGACCACGGACCGTTGGCCCGCACGGAGCCTCTGCCCGGGCGACAAATACAATGGCCGGTTCATAACGGTAAGCAAACAACAGATGCAGCATGACCACGCATAACATCTATCTTGAGGGTGTCGGACTGATCGGACCCGGCCTGACCGGTTGGGAGCAGGCCTGTGACGTGCTGGCCGGGCGGCAGCCCTATGTTGCTGCGCCCACGGCACTGCCTGCGGTAGAAAAACTGCCCCCTGCCGAACGCCGGCGGGTTGGCATCCCCGTCAAGCTGTCCATGGCCATTGGATTGGAGGCTGCACGCCATGCCGGGGCGGACCTTGCCAGCCTGGCCACCGTGTTTTCTTCGACAGAGGCCGACTGTGACAATACCCACGCCATCCTGGAAGCCCTGGCCTCCAGTGACCGGGCCATTTCACCGACCCGTTTTCACAATTCGGTGCACAACGCGTCATCCGGTTATTGGGGCATCGCCACTGGCAGCATGGCGCCCAGCACCAGCCTGAACGCCTACGATGCCACGTTCGCGGCAGGCCTGCTGGAAGCCGCGACCCAAGCCCTCAGCAATGGCAAACCTTGTCTGCTCCTGGCCTATGACACGGCGTTTCCCGAACCACTGTGGCGTCTGCGGCCGATCCCCGCCGCCATGGGGGTGGCCCTGGTTCTCAATCCCTGCCAGACACCGTCGGCCCGCGCACTACTCAAGTTCACACTCAGCGACGCCAGTGCAACGTGCATGCCGCAGGACGAACTGGAACACTTGCGCCAGAGCATTCCGGTGGCGCGCAGCCTGCCCTTGCTGGCCCTGCTGGCACAGGAGCGCAGCGGATCGGTGGTGGTCGAATACCTGGACTCGCTGCAACTCGGCATCGAAGTCTGCAGCCTCACCTGAAATTTGAATATGACATTGACATCCATGAAGCGCGCACTGGTCACCGGGGGCAGTGGCGCCATCGGCGCGGCGATCTGCCGCCGCCTCGCCGCAGACGGCCTGCATGTGATCGTGCACGCGAACCGCAATCTCGCCAGCGCCCAGAACCTGTGCGACGAATTGACGGGCAACGGCGGCTCAGCCCAGGCGATCCAGTTTGACGTGACCGATGGCAGCGCCACCCAGACCGCACTGGAAGCCCTGCTGGAGGGCGGCCCGATCCAGGTGCTGGTGAACAACGCCGGCATCCATGACGACGCCGTCTTTCCCGGCATGCAGCGCCAGCAGTGGCACAGCGTGATTGACGTTTCGTTGCATGGCTTCTTCAACGTCACTCAGCCGCTATCGATGCCCATGATCCGCACCCGTTGGGGCCGCATCATCAGCATTTCTTCGATTGCCGGTATTACCGGCAACCGTGGTCAGACCAACTACGCCGCCGCCAAGGGCGCGCTGCACGCGGCAAGCAAGTCACTCGCGCTGGAATTGGCTACGCGCGGCATTACCGTCAATGCCGTGGCCCCCGGCATCATCAGCTCGGGCATGGCCAAAGACGTCTTTGACAGCACCGCAATTGCCAACCTGGTGCCCATGAAACGCGCCGGAAAACCGGAAGAAGTGGCAGCGCTGGTAGGGTTTCTGGCCTCGGACAACGCTGCTTACATCACCGGCCAAGTCATCTCGGTCAACGGCGGCATGGTTTAACCCGTCCTCCCCAGCATGCAAGCCCACCACGTGAACGCCACAACACAATGTACCGTGGACAGCCCCGCCGAATTTGCCGGCTGCCGTGACCAGTTTTTTGCCAGTCCACTGGCCGACACCATATTGCCCTGGTGTTTTCCTGATCTGTCCCGGCAAGCCGTCGTTGAGCAGACCAATGCCTTCCGCGGCACCGAGGATTTCCAGTTTGCCTATGTCAACCCGATGCTGCAGCGCATTCTGCGCGAGACCTCGCAAGGCCTGAGCATTTCCGGATTGGACGAACTCCCGACCGACCGCAAGTTTCTGTTCATCTCCAACCACCGCTGCATCGTCACCGACGCCGCGCTGGTGTCGCTGAACATGCTGTCCAGCGGACGTGGCACCTGCAAGGTATGCGTTGGCGACAATCTGATGGCCACGCCTGGAGTCTCCGAGCTGATGCTGCTGCTCAATGGCGTGGTCATCAAGCGCAGTGGCGCACTCCGCGATGTTTACGCCAACGCCCGGCTCGTCGCCGCCTACCTGGCACGCCAGATCGAAGAACAGCGTTATTCGATCTGGCTGTCACAAAGCCCGGGGCGCACCAAGGACGGCAACGACCACACCGACCCGGCCATCATCAAGATGCTGGGCCTGGCCGGAGCACGGACCCGTGCGGATTTCGAAAAACTGCACATCGTCCCGGTCGCCATCTCGTACGAATTTGAGCCGTGTGCCACCCACAAGGTGCGCGAAACGCTGCTGCGCCGTGAACAGGGCAAGTACAACAAGGCCGCAGGTGAAGACGTGGCACAAATCCGCGACAGCCTGGTCGCCGACAAAGGCCATGTCCACCTGGCCTTCGGCGAGGAAATCCGATTGGATGGCGCTGACAACGCGGATGTCGTGCAAGAAGTCGCAGACAAGATCGATGCGCAAATCTGGAGCAACTACCGTACCTGGGAGAGCAACCACATTGCCCATGCCCTGCTGATCCAGAGCCCTTGGGACCTGGACACGCCCTACGCGCAGGCCTTCCTGGGCCTGATTGCGAATCAGGTCGCCGAGTTGAAGGCGCTGGGACTGCCCGCCGCTGCGGCGCGCGAGGCACTTCTGCAACTGTATGCGCAGCCGGTTGTCAACGCACAGCGCGCGGCCGCTTCTCGCGCTTAATCCGGATCGCAGGGCAAGGCGTAGCCGCTGGCCCGGAACCAACTGGCCACACTGCGAAAATTACCCTGGTGCGCGGCCGACAGGTTGGCAAACGCCGCCTTGGCGCGCTGCAGCGTCTGCGGATCCATCGGGCGCTGAAACGCACTTCTGAACACCATGAGAAACGGAGCCAACACTGTCACATGGCGCTGCACATCCGGGCCCAAAGGGGCCACGGCTGCAGACAACTCCTCCACGCTGAATGCGGCCCGGAGCGAATTGAAATAGTCCTCGGTAAATTGCGGCGGCTGGCGCAGGTCGTCGGCAAAAAAACGCTGGGTGCGCAGGAGCTTGAGTCGCCCAAAATCCACCAAATAAAACCGTCCCTGCGGCTTCAACACCCGGCGTACCTCGCGCAGGGTGGTGCACAGCGCCGCATGGTCCGGTAAATGGTGCAGGGACATGGTGCAAATCACGCCATCCATGCTGCCATCTTCCAGCCCCATCAAGCGGGTCATGTCCCCCTGCATCAACTCCACATTGCTGACATGGGCACGTGCCAGTGTGCTTTGCGCACACTCCAGCATGGCCGGCGACGCGTCCAGCCCCACGAAGCGCACGTCAGGATTCAGGCGTGCCACCTGCACCAGCTGATGGGCTGGGCCACATGCCAGATCCAGCACGCGATCTCCGGGTTGCAGGAGCGACGTGATCTGCAAGGCGTTGTAAAAGTAGAGAAACGCCAATACCCCGTCGTCCTCTCCTGCCTGTGAAAAAGACGAGGCCTGCACCACGCTTTCCATGACCAAATCCGGTTCAGGCACCCGGGGCTGCTTGCGCCAGGAGATGCGCTCAAGAAGAAGATGTACCAAGACTGAAGTAGACATAGGGCTCTGCGTGTGCCTGCCGGATCAACGGCCCAGTTTCCCAAGCACCAACACCGGCAAGCGCAACACGAACCCGACCATCAGGCGGATGTGCATCCAGGTCAGCAGCAGGTTGTCACGGCGGTAGTTGAAATGCGAAACACCGCCCTCGTGCGCCTGCAGGTACTTCACCGGTGCCGGCAGATTGATCGGTGGCACACCCTGCCAGCACAGGCGCACGGCGGCCTCGGGGTCAAAATCAAAACGGCGCATCCAGCGCTGGCCCCGCATCACGCTGCGCAAAGGGTCCACCGGGTAGACCCGAAAGCCGTACAGCGAGTCGCCAATACCGGCCCACAGGGTTTCCAGATTCGCCCACCAGTTGGAGATTTTTCGTCCCCAGACGCGCAACGCCGGCGCGCTGGCATCGAACACCGGTACGCCCAGTACCATGGCCGCTGGTGTGGCCTGGGAGCATTCCATGAAAGCTTCGATCAGGTTCGCCGGGTGCTGGCCGTCGGAGTCCATGCACAGGGCATGGGTGTAACCCTGCTGCGCCGCCTGGTCCAGTCCATACAACACGGCTGCGCCTTTGCCCTGGTTTTGCGGCAGCACAAAAACCCGCAGACCATCGTCTTGGGCGGCCATGTCCTGCAGAGCGGCGGCGGTGCCGTCGGTACTGCCGTCGACCACGACCCACACCGGATTCCAGTGCGCGCGGGCCTGCGCCACGGTCTCATAGACCTTGGCGCCAGCGTTGTAGCTGGGGATCAACACAATATGGCTGGAGGATGGCAATGTGCGCTCAGTGTGCATCGATCAGGCTCCGTCGGAGAGAGGAGCAATTTCGCTCCGAAAATAGGCATGCAGGGTCAACGTGAATGCCTT
>CAJASG010000549.1 GCA_903944555.1 uncultured beta proteobacterium | reverse complement strand
TCCTGCAAACGCTGTAACTATGCGCAGTCTTCCACGGCCCAAATCGCTCAACGCCGCAGGGGCCGGTGCCAGCGATGTCAAGGCACCTGTGCATAGTTGTGAACTGTGCATAGGGGGCGCTATGTAGAGCTCTACATAGCGCCCCACAGCGGTCCTGAGCATTGTGCGCGAAGAGTCCTACCGCAAAGACACCACACAGGACCTCTGACAGCCTCTGGAGAGGGTGCCAATAACCGCGCCCATCATTACCATTCGACCAAAGGAAAAGCCCCAAAAATCGCTTCTTGAGGCTTCAATCTTTGCACCCACATCATGCACCCACACCCCGTGGGAAGCCGCATGAATACTAGGTCTTAAACGTTGGGGTGGCTGATGGGGTCATCCCCCGCGACCCGACAAGGGGGAACTGTCACCACGAATCTGGATCGAGGGGCCTCTCGTAAATTCGCTACAAAAATAACCGGCCCCTATGGCCTATCAGGTCCGGTTCCAGCACCCGTACCAGCCCAAGCCCCAGACCTCCACCGCAGCCCCTGAATGGCCCCCCTCAGATTGCCGTGAAAAGAACCCACGGGGGTTCTGGGGTTCACGCTTGAAAAACCACTCACGATGTCCCGCTTTGATGTACAGGCTGTGAAACAGGTCAAGCTCGATAGTGAGGTATGCAATGGTCAAAGTCATTTCGGATTTTCTGATTTGTCATGCCAACAGCGGCACGGGGCGAATCATGAAATGGGTTTCCAAAATGATCCAGCCCATTGGTGAGACATTCACGCAACCGTGACCATCCAGAATCCGCTATTATTTCCCTTCGTGTGACACTTCCCTGTATCACTTAAGACAATTTGTAAAATCGTAAGTCGTTGATTTAATTGAGTTTTTATTGAATTTTGGCGGCGTCAAGGCTCGTCACCTTATTCTTTTCAGACAGCGTGCGCCGCTACGCAGCTCACCGCATTTAGCACAGCAGCGCCAACACCTCTTTCTGAGAGCCAGGCTTACTCAGACACTTGTCAAAGCCATGCGCCAAATACGCGGCATGGTTTTGTTGACTGTCATTCGCGGAATAGGCCACGATACAACTCGGTGTCTGACCTGCATTCTCCTGAAAAGCACGTATGCGTTGCAACGCTTCCATGCCCCCCATGATCGGCATATCAATATCCATGATGATCAAGCCGTAAGTGCGGCACATAACGGCCTCCAGTGCGGCACGGCCGTTGACGGCGGACTCCACCTCCAGCGGCGCAGGCATTTGCGCCAATAAGACCATGCGGTTGAATTCATCGTCGTCCACGATCAGCACCCGCTGCGTGCCAAATTCAGTTGGAATGACTGCTTCAGAGGCGCCTGCCGTGGACTCCGGTAGCGTCGGGATTGGGGCAGCCGGATTCCACAGAGGCAGCTCCAGGGTCAGGCTGGTGCCGATCGCATCCGATGTCTCCATCGTCAAATGACCGCCCTGCACACCTGTCAGCAGATGCGAGGAATAGGTGCCCAACCCCGCACCACCCAACTTGCCAGCGGTGGAATACTTGGCAAAGAAAGTGGCCCGCAACGCCTCGGGGACCGCCCCACGGTTGAGAATGCTCAGACTCGCCATGGGGCCTGATTGAAAAACGATACTCACAATGGAGTGAATTGGGGCTGCCTCGACCGCATTTTTCATCAAATTGGCCACGATGGAATAGCACAAAGGCTCCTCGGCACAGGCCAACACCCCCTGGACAGACCCAGACACTTGAATCGTGACGTTTTTGGACTGGGCCTGCGCCTTCAAGTCCTGTGCCACCGCCTGCACCAATGCGGTCAAGTCCACGCGGCCAGGGTGTGGCACGTAACTCCCGCTTTCCATGCGGTACAGGTCCAACGACAAGTTGACCATGTTCAGTGCGCGGTTGGCGGCGCTCTCCATCATGGTCAGAATTTTTTCCTCTGCCACCGCCATCACCCGGCCGGCACGCAGCATAGACGGTGCAGCGGCCAGGCTGCCCAGTGGGGTCTTGAGGTCGTGCCGGGCAATGCGTTCCACGGTCTCCAGCGAGGACATGGCCTGCGTCAAGGCGGCATTCTTGATGTCCAACTCAGCGGTGCGCTGGTGCACACGCTCTTCCAGCTCACGTTCGGAGGTTTGCAATGCATCCACCAGCTTTTGCTTCTCCCGCAAACTCTCATGCTGCGCCCGCGCGCGCTCTAGGCGAATGACATTGAAGCGATCGGCCAGTGAAAATGCCAATAGCAGCATTTCCAGCGCAGAGCCGTATTGCAAGGCGTTCACAGTCATTGATGTGGTTGGGACCCAGCCCAACGCACGCAACACCGACACAATCGCCGCAAAACACAGCGCGGCGAATGCCGCGACAAAGAAATAGGCACTGCGCTGCCGTTTGAAAGCGCACCAACCGCCCACCATCAATATCAACACGCCAGCAAGTGCATACAAGAGAGCAGCGGGCTTGATCAACGTGGGCAATGCAACCATGAACCCCAAGGGGAGGATGAAAAAAATACCCGTCAACCACTTTAAAAAATAGTCAATGCGTGGAACCGTCGCACGCGTGTTGACCATGTGGCGCATAAATACCAGCAACAACGCAATGGACAGGGAGTAGCCCACATTCACGGCGATATTGGTCCACCCTGGTGAATCAGTCCAAAGAAACTCTTTGGCCAGGCCGTTTTGGGCGGCAAGGGTAAGCGCCATGCAGCTGACAAACAGCACATACAAAAGGTAGGCGCGGTCCCGCAATGAAACAAAGAGCAGCAGGTTGAACAGAGTCATGGCTGCAGCAACACCAAAATACCAAGCTTGCCCGCTGTAGTCGTCCCTCTCATGGGAATAAAAGGCCGACGGCTCCCACAGCATTGCGGGCACCGAAATTGGGCCGTTGGACTGAATACGCAAAAAATACATCTGACTCGAACGTGCGGGCAGACTCACGGGAAAGACAAAAAAGCGGCTCGCGTGGGGGCGCGATGCAAAGGCCACAAGGCTACCGGTCTCCACGGCCGGTTTATCACTGCCTGCGCCAGACTGATGCAATGCAATATGGCTCAATCCTGGCTGACGAACCTCCAGCATTCGCTGCACCGGGCTGTCACTGGTGTTTTGCAATGCGAATCGCAACCAGTAGGCAGAACGGGTGTAGCCAAAGTTCAGATCATCCCCGGCTGTGAAGTCAGCCCTGAACCGGGAGCCGAACTCTGCACCCTGAACGTCGGCCAGCGTCAGTGCCTGCGCCGGGTCCTCAAGCACGTCAAAGTAGCGGGTGAGCGAAACCGGGACGGACGTGCTCAGCCCTGCATCCAAGGCTTTGTCTGCCGCAAATGCAGGAGCGAAGCACAGTGCCCAGACGCAAAAAATCAGCGCGGGGAGAAACTTGTAGCGGTGGGTTTGTGGCATCAAAATGGGGTTCAGTTGCGTCTATTGTGAAGTGCTGGTGTATCCACGTCTATCCCCCAAACGGGTGAGTACCAGTCAAGTACCATCACCGGTCTGGTCCGGAGAGATTTCACCGTGAAACTACAAAATATTCGTCGTTGGCTGCTCTCAATCGCAATCGGGGTGCTCGCCGGGACGTCTGTATTGGCCCAGACCGGGACCGACCCCAGCTTTCCAACGCATGGTGTTTCAGACAGATCTGCAGGCCGCATGAACGTGGGGATCCGTATGGGGGTGTTGGTCGACGACACCCGAACGATGACGCTGGAACAAGCCATGTCCCCCCGCCAGACCTGGCAAACCATCACCCGGCGCTCGCCCAATTTCGGATTTACCCAGGATGCTTACTGGTTCCGCTTTCAAATTGAAAACCAAACCCAGCAGGTGCTCACCCGACTCATTGAACTGCCGATTCCTTTCATTGACGATGTGCAACTGAGCCACTTTGCGGGCGGACAGCTCAAAAAGACCTATACGCTTGGGGATGAAAAACCTTTTTCAATGCGCCCCATACGGCACCCGAACTTTGTGATGCCTTTGGAGTTGGCGCCGGGTAGCAATCTGGTTTTTATTCGTATGGCCTCGGCGGGAACAATTGAAGCGTCGTTTCGGATCTGGAACCCGGTCACCTTCCACGAGGCCAGCAACAACGAAAGCCTGATGCAAGGTGGTTTGGTGGGCATCTTGCTGATCATGATTGTGTACAACCTGTTTGTGTATTTTTCCACCCGCGATGTGAACTATCTGTACTACATCGGGTTTGTTGCCAACTATTTATTCTTCCACTTCACCCTGAATGGCTACACCTTTGCCTACCTGTGGCCCGAGGCGATCTGGTGGAACAGCTTTGCGATCTCTACCTTTATTGCCGGCACAGCACTGTTTACCTGCCTGTTTGCCAATGGGTTTCTCAAACTCCGGCAGTTTTCACGGCGTGCCTACCTGACGGTGAATGTGTTGACCGTGGCCTGTGGCGTGTTGCTGGTGATGACATTCGTGCTGCCCTACAGCCTGACGGTGCGGGCCGGTGCGGGTCTGGTCGTGCCGTTGTCGATTGTTCTGCTGGGGGTGGGTTACTGGCGTTGGTGGCGCGGCGCCCAGTTTGCGCGCTTTTACTGCCTGGCGTGGAGTGCTGCACTGGTGGGCATCAGCATTTTGAACCTGGGCAAATTGGGCTGGATACCGGCAAACGTGTGGACCAGTAACGCCGACCAGGTCGGCCTGACCATGCTGGTGACCTTGCTGTCCTTTACGCTGGCAGATCGCATTAACCACGACCGGGCACTGCGACTGAACGCCCAAGCCGTGGCACTGGCCCATGAACGCCAGGCGCGCGCCGCCCAGCAAGCCATGATCAACGCCACCGAAGCGGCCAACCGTGAGTTGGAACAGCGGGTCAGCGAGCGCACCCACGACCTGAACACCGCCATGGACCAACTCACCGTCGCCAACGACCGCTTGCAGCTCCTGTCCACCACCGACGGGCTCACCCAACTCAGCAACCGCGCCTTCTTTGACAGCGCCTTGCTGACAGAACACCGCCGCGCCTCCCGATTGAAGAGTTCCCTGGCGCTGATCATGTTTGACATCGACCACTTCAAACGCATCAACGACACCTATGGGCACCTGGGCGGCGATGCCTGCCTGCGCGCTTTGGCCCGCCTGCTGCAACCCAAAGTCCACCGCGCAGGAGACGTACTGGCCCGCTATGGCGGAGAAGAGTTCGTCATTCTGCTAATTGATACCAGCGCGACCAATGCCGCAACCCAGGCAGAGACCTTGCGGGCAGAAGTCGAAAAACTCAAAGTGGAGTTTTCGGGTGGCGTGATCCAGTTCACCGCCAGTTTCGGTGTCGCCTGTGTCACGCCCGACCAGGACACCAGCACCCAGGCGCTGTTGGCCGCTGCGGACATTGCACTCTACCAAGCCAAGCACGACGGACGCAACTGCGTGCGGTCTGCTGTGGCAGCCTGATCCGGCTTAAAATCGCTATCTTTTTAATAGCTTTCTGCGCACATTCCACGGGCGTCGTGACTACTATTCTTATAAATTCACACCCTACTCCCATTGATCCATGTCCACACCATTACCGCTTGACGCGTCAAACGACAGCCAATTGCTGCGTGCCGAAGAGGCCTGCGTCGCGTTCGACCCCAACGGCGAGGCCTTTGTGCAGACCCAAGCGCAATGGGCCCAAGCCCGTGAATACCCTCTGGCCCTGCGTCTCATCACCGGCCCGAGTGGCAGCGGTAAAACGCGTCTGGCACTGGAGCTGTGCGAACGCCTGGAGACACAGGGCTGGACGGTGGGTTTTATGCAAAGCGGCTGCGACATCGCTCAGGCGCAAGCGCTGGGGCGCCAGATATGGCAAGCCAAACGCAATTACTGCATCGTGGTGGACGATGCCCAGGCGCACCAGCCCACCTTGTTGGCGCTGCTGAAAACCGTCCTGGGCAATCGGGAAGCCTCGGGGGACCAGGTACTGGTGCGCGTGCTGCTACTGGCACGCGACGCCGGCGCATGGTGGAGCCTGTTGGCAGACCACGACCCCGCATGCCATGCACTGCTGCGCAGCGCGTCCTGCAGCGGCCCATTCCCTTTGCCCACCCTGTACGCCAGCGTACCGGATCGCCTCACGGCCTACCAGTTGGCGCTGCACACCTTTGCCACACGGTTGAACACCACGGCACCAGACCACCATCCCGCACTGGACGAGGCCCTATTCGGCCACCCGCTGTCCATCCAGATGGCCGCGCTGTTGGCCTTGCGCGGCGTGCAGGCCTTGCGCGCCGACGCACTGGCCGACGCACTGGTCACCCAGGCGCGCCAGCACTGGACCAAGGACGCCGCGTTGCTGATCGCACTGGCCACCCTGTCGGGCGGCATCACCTCCGACCGCGATATTGAACCGATCTGGCGGGCGTTGGGGGGCGACAAGGCCCAGCTCAAGTCGCTGTTTCGCACGCTGGCCGACCTTTCCCCAGGCCAACACGGACTTCAAAGGCTACGCCCGAAACAGCTGGGTGATGCGCTGGTGGCGCAAATCCTGCAAGGGGATCAAGGAGCCCATGTGCTGGATGCCCTGCTGGCCAAAGGGGATGCCCGTGTGCACTACAACAGCCTGGCCGTGGTCGCCCGCCTGCTGACGCAACACCCGGTGCTGGATACGCTGCTGGAAGACGCGCTGAGCCGGCATTTTGTGGCCTGCGCCGACGCGCTGGTGGCGGTGTGTATTGAAGAAAGTCCCAGCGCCCTGCCCGCATGTGCCGAGCGTGCTTTTTTACGCCTGCCCAAGCAGCAGCGCTGGCAATTGGCGGGTGGCCTGGCCAACAAGGTCGGATTCAACCTAGCGCCCTTGCTGGGCCTGAAAACACTGCTGTGCCAGGAGGCCGTGGACAAAGCCCGGCAAAAATTGAACACCAGCAAGCCGGAGTCGATGGCGGACTGTGCGGCGGCCCTGCAGCACCATTCTCTGGCGCTGCATTGCAATGGCGCCCATGCCGCCGCGTTGCAGGCCGCCCAGGACGCGGTGCCCCTGCGCCAGCAACTCGCCCAGATCAACCCCGAGCGTTTTGAGCCAGACTGGGCAGCGTCCCTGTTCACCCAGGCCAACCGCCTGGCAGACCTGGGCCTGTATGACCAGGCGGTGGCCGCCGCCCAGCAGTCTTTGGCGCTGTACCAAGGGCTGGCCCAGACCAAGCCGGGCCGGTACGAAGAGGCCCAAGAACAGGTGCACACCGCCTGCACGCAGTGGCAGGACATGCCGGTGAACGCGAAACCGGTTTAGGCCGAACGCTCGACGTGCTCGGCGACGTAGCGGAATAAAAACTGCTTAAAACTCTCGGCCGCCGGGGACAGGGAGCGCCCGTTGCGGGTGAAGACAAAAAAGCGCCGGTTCACCACCGGCTCCCGCAGGGGGCGCATCTGCAATTGGTACAAGCGCACCAGGGAGGCGGCATAGGGAATGCAGGCCGTCACCCCCAGGCCCGCGTTGACCATGCTCAAGGCCGTCGACATAAAAGCCACCTCATTGCTGGGCACGAATTTCAGGTCGCGGACCGCCGCACGGAGTTCGTCCGACAGCCGCTCGGTGAATTGCCCCTGCAGCGAGATAAAGGGGTAGTCCACGATGTCGGCCCAGCGCACCTCCGACAGGCTGTCCAGCGGATGCCCAGTTGGAAATACCGCCATAAAAGGCAGCTCGAACAGCGTGGTCGCGTCAACATCGGAATTCGGATCGCGCTCCGGGCCAACACCCAAATCAACCTCGCCGGTAAACACCCGCGACATGACACTTTCCACGGCGCAGTCCACCAAGCGGATACGGATTTCCGGGTGTTCCACACGGTACGCGGCTATCACCTCGGGGAGCAGCGTGCACGCCATCAACTGCGGCGCGGCAATTCGGACCAGACCTTGCTTCAGGGCTTTCAGGTTGGCGACTTCGTCGAGTATTCCATCCAGGTCGTGAATGATCTTGTCCACCAGGGCGTAGAGATCGCGCCCCATATCCGACAACTGAATCTTGCGGGTGCTGCGGTCAACCAGCCGCAAGCCCAGGGTTTGCTCCAGCTCCTTGATCAGCCCGCTCAAGGCCGATTGCGTGACAAAGAGGCTTTCCGCCGCCAGCGTGAAGCTGCCGGTGCGCGCCACTGCCACAAAAGCCCGCAACTGCCGGAGGGTGACACTCATAAGATTTCCTCATAAAACCATCGGAAAAAACGGTTTTCATAATAACTAAAAGACCGCTCTAATGCACGCACAGGCGCTGTAACCCTGAAGGAAACGCACATGAAAATCCAGAAAATTCACCACGTTGCATACCGCTGCAAAGATGCCAAGGAAACGGTCGAGTGGTACCAGAAGTACCTGAACATGAACTTTATTCTGGCCATTGCCGAAAACGAGGTGCCCTCCACCAAAGAGGCGGACCCGTACATGCATGTCTTTCTCGACGCCGGCAACGGCAACGTGCTGGCCTTTTTCGAGTTACCCACCAAGCCGCCCATGGGGCGCGACACCAACACCCCCACCTGGACCCAGCACCTGGCGCTGCAGGTGGAGTCGGTCGAGACCCTGCTGGAGGCCAAAGCCAAAATGCAAGCCGATGGCATTGAAGTGATCGGACCCACCGACCACACCATTTTCAAATCGATTTACTTTTTCGACCCGAGTGGCCACCGCCTGGAACTGGCCGTCAACACCGGCACACCCCAGATGGCCCACACGCTCGATGCGGTGAAGTGGGACATGCTCAACGAATGGGCGGTCACCAAAAAAGCGCCCCAGCATGCCCGCTGGATGCATGACGGCAGCTACGCCGGGGAGTAAGGAACGATGAAACTTGCAACCCTCAAACAAGGTGGCCGTGACGGCACGCTGGTGGTGGTCAACCGGGCCTTGACCCACTGCCACCCGGTCCCCACCATTGCGCGCACCCTGCAGGCCGCCCTGGACGACTGGGACACCTGCGAACCCCAACTGCAGCAGGTCTACCAGGCGCTCAACATTGGCACCATCAGTAACGCGAGCCCGTTTGACGCCCAGCACTGCCACTCCCCGCTGCCCCGCGCCTACCAGTGGGCCGATGGCTCGGCCTACGTGAACCACGTTGAACTGGTCCGCCGCGCACGCGGTGCCGAACTGCCCGCGGAGTTCTGGACCGACCCCCTGATGTACCAGGGTGGATCGGACTCCTTTGCCGGCCCACGCGACCCGATTTTGGCCTTGTCGGAAGACTGGGGCATCGACCTAGAAGCAGAGGTGGCGGTCATCACCGGCGACGTGCCCATGGGCGCCACTGCGGCGCAATGCCATTCGGCCATTCGCCTGCTGATGCTGGTCAACGATGTGTCCTTGCGCAACCTGATTCCGGGCGAGCTATCCAAGGGCTTTGGCTTCTTCCAATCCAAACCGGCCACGGCGTTCAGCCCGGTCGCCATCACCCCGGATGAATTGGGCGGTGACTGGTCCGACGGGCGGGTGCACCGGCCCTTGACGGTGCACCTCAATGGCACGCTGTTTGGGCAACCGGATGCGGGCACCGACATGGTCTTCAACTTCCCGCAACTGGTGGCACACGTCACCAAGACCCGTGAAATGGAAGCGGGCTCCATCATCGGTTCGGGCACGGTCTCCAACAAACAGGGCGACCTGCACGGCTCGTCCATTGCCCATGGCGGCGTGGGCTACTGCTGCCTGGCCGAAGTGCGCATGTACGAAACCATTGCCACCGGCAAACCCCACACCGGTTTTCTGAAGTTTGGCGACCAGGTACGGATCGAGATGCTGGACCGCGACGGCCACTCGATCTTTGGCGCGATCGAGCAGCGTGTGGAGCACTACGCCCCATGAAGCTCTATACCTACTTCCGCAGCTCGGCCGCCTACCGCTTACGCATTGCCCTGCACCTCAAGGGCGTGGCGTATGACGCCGTGCCGGTGCATCTGCTGCGTGACGGCGGGCAACAACACCAGGCCGCCTACCGGGCGAAGAGCCCGCTGGGCCTGGTGCCGTCGCTGGAGACGGACACTGGCGTGCTGACCCAGTCACTGGCCATCATGGAGTGGCTGGACGAAACCCATCCAGCGGCACCGCTGCTGCCCGCCGACCCCGATGGCCGGGCGCGTGTGCGGGCCATCGCCCAGACCATGGCCTGTGACATCCATCCCATCACCAATCTGCGGGTGCTGCGTTACCTGACGGGCACCCTGGGCGTCAGCGAGGAACAGAAAAACGACTGGTACCGGCACTGGGTCACCGAGGGCCTGAGCGCGGTGGAGCACCTGCTTGCCAACGACCCCCGCACCGGCACCTTTTGCCATGGCGAGACGCCGGGCCTGGCCGACTGCTGCCTGGTGCCCCAGGTCAGCAACGCGCGGCGCTACCACTGCGCGCTGGGCGCCATGCCCACCATCGCGCGGATCGTCGACGCCTGTGAAGCCCTGGACGCGTTCCAGCGGGCAGCCCCCGCGCGGCAAGCGGACGCGGAATCTGTTTAACGTTTGCATTCACTAAATACTAAATTTGAGGAGCTAGCACCATGTCCGATTTGTTTGAAAACCCCATGGGGTTGATGGGGTTTGAGTTTGTTGAATTCGCCTCGCCCACGCCCGGCGTGCTGGAGCCGCTGTTTGAGCGCATGGGCTTCACGCTGGTGGCCAAACACCGCTCCAAAGATGTGGTGCTGTTCCGCCAGGGGGACATCAATTTCATTGTCAACCGCGAACCCAAAAGTGCGGCCGGTTACTTTGCCGCCGAGCACGGCCCGTGCGCCTGCGGCATGGCATTTCGTGTCAAGGACGCACACCACGCCTACCGCCGCGCCCTGGAGCTGGGGGCCCAGCCGATTGAAATTCCGACCGGACCCATGGAGTTGCGTTTACCCGCCATCAAAGGCATTGGCGGCGCACCCCTGTATTTGATCGACCGCTTTGAAGACGGCAAGTCGATCTACGACATCGACTTCCATTTCATCGAAGGGGTGGACCGCCACCCGGTGGGCCATGGCCTGAAATTGATCGACCACTTGACGCACAACGTGTACCGGGGCCGCATGGCTTTTTGGGGCAGTTTTTACGAGAGGCTGTTCAACTTTCGTGAGATCCGCTACTTTGACATCCAGGGCGAATACACCGGTCTGACCTCCCGCGCCATGACCGCACCCGATGGAAAAATTCGCATTCCACTGAACGAGGAATCCAAACAGGGCGGCGGGCAAATTGAAGAGTTCTTGCTGAAGTTCAACGGCGAAGGCATTCAGCACATTGCCCTGATCTGTGACGACCTGATCGCCACGGTAGACCGCCTGGCGCTGGCTGGGGTGCCGTTGATGACGGCGCCCAGCGAGAGTTATTACGAAATGCTGGAAGGGCGGCTACCCGGCCACGGCCAGCCGGTGGCTGCACTGCAGACCCGCGGCATCCTGCTGGACGGCAGCACCGAGGGCGGCAAGCCACGGCTGTTGCTGCAGATTTTTTCGGAAACGCAGCTCGGCCCGGTGTTCTTCGAGTTCATCCAGCGCCAGGGGGACGAGGGCTTTGGCGAAGGCAACTTCAAGGCCCTGTTTGAATCCCTCGAACGCGACCAGGTGCGCCGGGGCGTGATCGCTCAGCGGTAAAACGCTTCGACCTTGCCCTTGAGTTTGATCAGCAGCGGTTGGCCCTTGCGGTCCACCGTTTTGCCGGCGGGCACCTTGACCCAGCCTTCGCTGATGCAGTATTCCTCGACATTCACACGTTCTTTGTCGTTGAACCGGATGCCGATGTCATGTTCAAACACGGCAGCGACGTGAAAGGGGCTGCGCGGATCGACGGACAGGTGGTCGGGCAAGGGGGGCAATTGGGTAATGTCGTTCATAGTGGTCTTTCTTTTCAAATGGGCGTAAGTCTATATCGCACCCAAATAGTCAATAACGCCCTGCCCGGCCTGGTGGCCACTGGCAAAGCAAGCGGTCAGCAGGTAGCCGCCGGTGGGGGCTTCCCAGTCCAGCATTTCACCGGCGCAAAACACGCCGGGCAGCTGCTCCAGCATCAGCTGGGGGCTGAGCACTTCAAACAACACGCCGCCTGCGGTGCTGATGGCCTCGTCAATGGGGCGGGCCGCAACGACCGTGATGGGAACCGCTTTAAGTGCAACAGCCAGCTGGGCGGCGCTTTCAAATACTGTTTTCGGCAAGAGTTCATGCAGGATGGCTGACTTGATGCCTTCGATGCTCAAACGGCTCTTCAAGTGGCTCGACAGCGAGCGCGTGCCGCGCGGGTGACTGACCTCGGCCAGCACTTTCTCGGGCGACATATCGGGCAACAGGTCCAGGGTGAAGGTGGCGCTGCCGGTGCGGATGATGTCGTCGCGCAGCAAACTGGACGCGGCATAAACCAAACTGCCCTCTACCCCCGTGGCGGTGGCAACAAATTCACCTTTACGCTGGAAAGCTTGTCCCTGCGAGGTGGTCAGCGCAATGGCCACCGATTTGAACGGTTGCCCGGCAAACTTTTCACTGAAAAAGGGACTCCAACCGTTTTGCACATCAAAGCCACAGTTGGAAGGCAACAGCGGCGCCACCGCCACGCCCTTTTCGGCCAGCAAGGGCACCCAGGCGCCGTTGGAGCCCAGGCGCGCCCAGCTGCCACCGCCCAGCGCCAGCACCACGGCGCGGGCCTGCACTTGCACGGCACCCGCTAGCGTGTCAAACACCAGCGCATGCTGGCCCGCCGCAGAGGGCTCGGCCCATCCGCTCCAGCGGTGGCGCATGTGGAACTGCACGCCTTTGCCGCTGGCCGGGTGGCGCAGGCGGTGCAACCAGGCACGCAACAGCGGTGCGGCCTTCATGTCTTTGGGAAACACCCGGCCCGACGAACCGACAAAGGTCTCCACCCCCAGGCCCTGCGCCCAGTCGCGCACGGCAGCCGGGTCGAAACCATGCAGCAGGGCCTCAATCGCTTCGCGGCGCGCACCGAAGCGCCCGGCAAAAGCATCCGCTCCCTCGGAGTGGGTCAGGTTGAGCCCGCCCTTGCCCGCGAGCAAGAACTTGCGGCCAATGGAGGGCATGGCGTCATACAGGTGCACGCTGTGGCCCGCGTCCGACAACATCTGTGCTGCCATCAAACCAGCAGGGCCGCCGCCAATAACCACCGCATCAACTACAGCAGCCACACCCACTGGCGCAACAACGCCATGGGCTTTGGATTCAAGGTTCATATTCAATCTATTTCAGACACTCGGCAGTTCAATCAAATGGCAATTCGATCAAAGCGCCTTGGGGAGTTAAAAAAGCGGCGCGCACGGTTTGCCCGGTGTAGGCCTGTGCAACGGCGCTGCGGTAGGTCAAAAGCTGTGCGCACAGCGCAGGATCTTGTTGGGGATTGGCGTTGGATTTGTAGTCCAACACCCACCATTGTCCACTGCCTTTGTGTTGCACCAGCCGGTCCAGGCGCAACAGGCGTCCGCGGTGTGTCAAAGCCAGTTCATTGCACTGCCAGCTGAGCTGGTCAGTGTCCCAAGCCCAGGCCCCTTCGCCGTGCACGATGCCCAGCGCCATCTGGCTGGCGGACTTCACCTGGGCAGCGTCCAGCGTGAACTCGCGGGCCACCGCCGCCATCTGCTCGGCCGACCACGGCACCTCAGCACCACCCACGGGCTGGGGTGGCAACCACTCCAGCAGGCGGTGCATGGCTTGGCCGATGCGGGAGTCCAAGCTCTCGGAACCCTCCAAAGAACCACCAACGGGTCCCCCTTGGGACTGTGCAGCCAGCCCGAAGAGCCCCATATTCGCTATATTTTTAGTAGCTGCTTGCGCATATTCCACGGGGGCTAGAGGCCTATTTGGCACTGAATTTCGGGCCATATTCGGCAACACCTTCAGGGTGCAGGTGCGCGGTGCCTCCGCCGCCGCACCCAGCCCCACCGGGGCCGCAACGGAAGCGCCCACCGGCCACGGCGCGTCCAGCGCCTGCTCTTGGAGCCGTTGCCACCAGCTGCCCGGATTTTTGACGTGCGGCTCCAGGCTGGACACCACCAGCGTGGTTTGGGTGCGGGTCAAAGCCACGTACAGGGCGTTGAGTTCTTCCCGGCTGCGCGCCGCTTGCTCCAGCGCCAGGGCATCCGCCACACAGGCGGGGGGCTTGGATTCACTGGCCAGAAACACAAAGCGCTGCGGGTAGGCGTCTTCGCCCGGCCAGTTGACCAGCACACCCATGGTTTCGGACTTTTGCGCCTCGCCGTCGGTGTCGAGCAGCAGCACCAGTGGCGCCTCCAGCCCCTTGGCGCCGTGGATGGTCAGCAAGCGCACTGCGCTGGCGTCGGCCCGCACCGGTGCCGCAATGCCCCCGGCGCGCAGCGCACGCACCAGGGCATAGGCGCTGGCGTAACGGCCGCCGTCCACCTGCAGGGCGGCCATCAAGGTGGCCTGCAAATTGGCCAACACCCCTGCGCACTGGTTGGCGGGCGTGGCCGCGGCGTAGCGGGCCAGCACATCGCCGTCTTGGTAGATGGCGCTCAGGGCGTCGTGCGGCGGCTGGGTGTCCAGCCACTGCTTCCACAGCAGCAGCTTCGCGCCCATCGGGGCCAATGCTTCGGGCAAATCTGTGGCGGTTTGCAGCACTTGCAGCCAAGTGACGACAGGCGACGGCCCACCGACAGGTTCCGGCGCTTGCAGCGTTTGCAGTGCCTGCATTTGGCGCAGACGCAGCACCAGCTGCACCAGATCGGCATCGCCCACGCCAAACAGCGGGGATTTGAGCACCCGGGCCAAGGAGAGGTCGTGGCGCGGGGACACCAGCACGTCCAGCAGGGCCACGATGTCTTGCACTTCCGGCATGTCGGCCAGCTCCGTTTTTTCGGGCTGCTGGGCGGCAATGTGCAAAACAGCCAGCTCGGCCTGCATCAAGCCCAGGCGCTCGCGTTTGCGCGCCAGCACCATGATGTCGCGGGCGCGCAGCGCCGTACCCGGCACCTGCAACTGCTGCGCCAGCCAGCGCGCGGCCTGACGGCACTCCAGCGTCTTGCGGCTGTCTTCGGCTAGGCGCCGCGGCATAGTGAGAGAGTCGCGCCAAACGCCAGAAGCCGGGGTGGCAGTGGGTTCTGCGCAGGTAAAGG